>JAKZVK010000029.1:0-3490 GCA_047516085.1 Bryobacterales bacterium | reverse complement strand
GGCGCGACCGGTCTACAGTCCAAACCTCTACTTCCAGATGATCGGCCGCGGATTGCGGGGAGAGTTGAATGGGGGCAGTGAACGCTGCCTGATTCTCGATGTTGAGGACAACATTGAAAACTATGACCGGGCGCTCGCCTTCTCGGCCCTGGACTGGCTTTGGAGCTGATTCTTTGTTGTTTGGAGTCGTATTTGACCTCTTATAATTCTGCGACATCAGCAGACGGTCAGCCAGCATACGCCAGATCTCCAACAGCCGGTTGATGACCTCGGCAATCAGCGCGAGCACCCTGCACTCCGACCGCGGCGCGCCGATGACGAGCAAGTGCACCGCACAACTGCTCGCCGACCTCGGCGTGACCCGCTCACTGAGCCGCCCTAGGTGTCCGACGACAACCCGTTCTCCGAGGCGCAGTTCAAGACCCTGAAGTACCATCCCGGCTTCCCTGGGCGCTTCCACGACATCACCGCCGCGATCGCCTTCTGCCGAACGTTCTTTCCCTGGTACAACGCCGAGCATCGCCATGGCGGGATCTCGATGCTCACCCCGGACGACGTCCATCATCATCGAGCCCAGAGCGTGCTGGAACACTGCGGGAGGACCCTTCAAGCCGCCTGGACCCGTCATCCCGAACGCTTCGTTCGCGGGATCCCACAACCCGATCCCCTTCCCCAAGCCGTCTGGATCAACCCGCCCGTGACATCCACAACAGGAGACACTGCTCAGTAAATAGCAATCGTCAGTGTCTCAAAGTCGTTGACAGGTTCCGGCGTGGTCTCCTTTTCGACCGACATCTGCGTGCCCACAATGTGGGCTCACTATGCTCAGAACACGGGCATAGCGGTGGGTTACGACACGGAGACCCTGAGGACGCTTGGGTTCGAGTTGCAGCCCGTGATCTACTCAGAGATCGCCCCCATCTACAGACCCCTGTCCAGCGATGACATCGAGTTGGAGTTCGTCGATCGCGAGTACATGGAAGGTGTTGAAAGAACAGGTCAAAAAACAGATGGCCTTCGGGTTCTAACGACAACCAAACTGGCGACGCTCGGATCTGACTGGAAATCGTTGTCGAGACTGCTGTTCGTCAAGGGAATGTCTTGGGCGTACGAGAAGGAGGTCCGTCTGTTGGTCGACTTGAAACAGGCGCGGGATACCGGAAAGTCCGACGGTCGTTTTCCCATAAAGGTCATAGACCTACCGCCCGCGGCAATCGTGGAGATCTACGGCGGCGCAAACACGCAGGACGCAGATATCGAACGAGCCGTCCGGGTAGCCCGGGGCGGGGACAAGAGTGGATTGCTTGTTGGACGCTTATCGTCCCACGCTTTGAGGATACAGAAGTCGTCCGCGCCCAGGCATTGAACCCAGGGCGAGCTGTACCACGTCCAAAGCTCCAGTCAACGGCGGAGCGGACGGAGTCCGCTCCGGCCCTGGAGGGCCGGTGCGGTTCGGCGGTGGACGAGACCGCTACAGCCAGGCCTGCGCGAAGATGTGGTCCCAGCTGAACTGGCGCGCCTCGTATTCGAGGCGGCGCGACTTCGGGGGCCGCGGCCCGGGGAAGGCGACTACCGTGCGACTCACGCCACGTTGAACAGGTCGAACAGCCCGTACACGGCCGCTGTCACGCTGCCCACGACGATCGCCCTGTGCAGCAGTTCGGGCAGTTCGCGGATGTCCTGCGGCTCACGCACCGAATTGCGTCGGTTCACTGGGGCTTCCTCCGATGGAAGCCCGCCAACGAACCTCGCCCCGCCAGCGAGGGTTCCCGACGGAATGTGCCAGCACAGCCCGGTCGTGTCACGCTGCGCATCGCGCAGCAGCCTGCTTCACACGCCACCCCTTCAAGGGCGGCCACGCCAGGTCGAGCCCGGCCGGTAAGCAGGACGTTGATAAAGCGGCGGCCCCGGCGATGCAAGCGGAAATCCCTTAGCCCCGCACTAAACGGGACGGACGCCGCCCGCATCCCCTGCACCTCCCGCCGGCCTTGCGACGCGCGCAACCGCCCTCCCCGTGCGACTCCCCCGGCACGCGAGCCCCCCCGGCGTGCCCCAGGTCGACGATGCTGCGGATCATCGGGCACACTCGCCGATCGATGCGTGGTGGGGATTGAACACGCCCCGCTCCCGCGCGAGCGCCACCGCCGTCGCCGCGCAGGTCGCGTCGAAGCCGACGATCAGCTCCGCGAGCCGCTTCGTCCGGGCCGTCCGGATGCGGATCCTGCGCGCCTCCACGTCCTCCCAATCCGGCAATTCCGGCGCGACCCCGCGAACGTCTCCCGCGCGAACGCATCGACGCCTTTGGCCCATCGATTCACCGCCCTTTCGGTGCTGCCGAGCGCCGCGTTGATCGCCTCGAGGCGCCCACTCGCCCCGCCGTCGCTGGCCGCGACCGCCCGCCACTCCGCCTCGACCAGGTACCGCCCGCTCGAGCTTGTCGATCCCGGCCTCGCGTTCGCCAAGAACGACGAGCGCGTTTCCCAGTCCATTGTAAAGTGCGGCCCGCTGCGGCCCGCCCGCGACGGTGCCCCTTCCGAGCAAACCCGACAGCTTCCGCGCGGCGGCCTCCAAAGCCCTGTCCAGCACCCGACCACGCGCTCGCGTATCCGCGAGCGGCACGACCGCCGCGAGCGCGGCGCAGGTGATCTGCGCCCGGAGGTCTTCGTCGAAGTCCGCGCCGAGCGTCACGTCCTCCAGCTTGTACGGATGGTCCCCGCGATGCAGGGATCCTTCCCCGGCCCGTGGCACGAACCAAAGGCTCAACACCTCGGCCGGCTTCTTGACCACGCCCACTATCGCCAAGTCCGCGCGCCAGTCCTCCAACACGGCCCGCGTTCTCTCGCGGACCGTCTCCCGCCAGCGGTCCGACGCGCCGGATGCTGAAATGACACGCGCAGAACGCACCAGCGTGACACCCTCGACGCTCGTGAACGCGAGCGCCACGTTCCGGGTGTCATGGCCGGTGAGCTCGTTCTCCAACCACGCCAGCAGAATGCGGAATCCGTCGTCCACCCGTTCCGGCTTCGCGTCCCTCAGGTTCTCCAGCGCAAGCCACGCGCGCCGGCGACGGAACGACCGGATTCAGGAATCCCATGACCCACACCGTGGTCAGCGTGGCCAAGGCGCCCGAGACCGCCGCCACAATCCCAACCACGACCGTGTTCGCCAGTCGCGCGACCCCGCGTCCTCGACGCCGTCTTCCGCGACCCCGCACCTTTCGTCGATCCGCTGCTACCGGCCTCTTCCGCTTTGCCATCACCTGGCGCCTGCGCGACCCCGCCCAAGAAAACGCCGAATCAGGACGCACGGCGATCCCCCGCGGCCTCGTGGCTCCCGAACGGTTCCGATTCTACCGACTCGGCTCCCGCCACTGGCTCCTCGCACCGCCCACCACGACCGGCTCTGCCGGTCGATCCTCGATTGCCTCGTCCCGACCACCACCAACCCATCCCGCCAGCAACGCCGGTTGCATCCCGCGACGCCGCAACCG
>JAKZVK010000028.1:0-3132 GCA_047516085.1 Bryobacterales bacterium | reverse complement strand
AGTCGAGCTCTAATAGGTGGTGACCCGATGGGCTCAACCCAAGTGCGGCGTAGGCTCGCTGGGCGCGACTGTTCTCACCCTCGACGTAGAGCCGTAGGCCCCGCACGTCGGATTGTGACTCGGCCCGGCTCTTGATGTGGGCAAAGAGCGCTCGGAAGACTCCCCGTCGGCGGAAATCAACGGAGACGTAGACACTCTGGAACCACCAGAAGACGCCGTCGCGCCAGTCGGTCAGTTCATACGTGACCATCGTTTGCCCCACCGGATTCCCTTCGTGCTCAGCGATGAAGTAGGAGCACAGCGTGGGACTGGCTAGGGCTCGGCGCACGCCGGCGAGCAGCACCGCCGGGTCGAGCTGCTTGGCTTCCGTCTCGAGGGCAAGTTGGCGGTTGAACTCGGCGATCGTGGTGAGGTCAGATTCGGTCGCGGAACGAACGTTGAAGGTCATGGGGAAGGAGATGTAGCCTCATTCGATAGGTAGAGGTTCATCTGGCAGAGGATCAGACATTACGAATCGTGATGAAAATTACCCGAGATATTGTCAAGAGTTGTGGATCCGCGAGGGCCACCGGGCGCCCGCGCCGCGCCGTTCCTTCGCCCCACACATTCCGTTTCACTGTGCGGCTCCCTGTGAACCGTCGCGCGCGGCGAGCCGCTGGCAGTGCGTCGTGTCGCGTCAGTAGATCGGGCGTCTTCTGGGCCTCGTCCAGACGCGTCATGAGGATGGCCTGCATCCCACCCTCACACGCGTGTACCGGCGGCAGCGCGTGCTGACGCATCCCGGCGCGGATCGTGGTCGACGAGATCGGCTACCTGTCCAACTATAACCACACGAAAAACGCCCGGATAGCCTTCGCCGGCCGTGTCAACGGCTGCGCCGTCCTCCGCTGCGTTTCGCTACATGGGCTCGGCACCGCGCTACCGGCCCCAGGCGTAGCGGAGGCGTGCGTAGTAGTACGCCCCGTTGAAGCCCCAGGGGGTGTACTCGCTGTACTTCTCGCCGACGGACATCACGCGCGCTCTCCTGAGGATAGGTATTGAACAGGTTCTGGGCGCCGACGGCCATTGGCTCACGCTCCGCGACGGTTGACCGAGCAGCGGCGATGGAACATCCACCAGGAGCCTGTGCCCGTGCGTGCGTTCTTCGGCGGGATTTCCCCTACTAGCCTCCCCACCCGTAGTTGAGACGGGTGTAGTAGTACCCGCCGTTGAACCCGAACGGCGAGAACTGACCATACCGGTTGCCGTTGCCAGCGTCGGCGTGAGAGTGCTCGGCAGGGTAGGTATTGAAGACGTTCTGGGCGCCGATCGACAGCGTGACCCCATCGCCGAACGGGAAGCCGGCCTCGAGATTGACAAGCGGTTTGCCAGCGTACAGCGGGTACCGGTAGGACAGGTCGACATCGTCGAGCGTGTCTTTGGCCCAGCCTCGCGCGTCTTCCCGATCCCAGTACTTGCCGTAGAAGTGGACGCGGGTCAGCAGGCTCCACCGGTCGGCGGTGTAGGTGACACCGGCGTTCCAGCGCGTGTTCGGCAGCCCTTTCGTCAGGGAGGCGACACGGTCCGCGTCGATAAACTCCTCGTTGAACTGCGTCAGCCCCGTGTCGGTGTAGTTGAAGACGCCGCTGAACGTGGTCCGCCCGCCGAGCGCCCGCGGCGTCCAGGTGGAGACGACGTCGATCCCCTGCGTCTTGGTCGCAAAGCCGTTCACGAAGAAGACGAACTCTGCCAGGTTGCCCGCTTCCGTAATCCCGGCCGCGACCAGCGTGGCGATCTCGTCCGCCGAGAGGTTGTAGTCTTTCGTGATGGTGAGCCGGTCAGACAAGGCGATCCGGAAGTAGTCGGCGGTGAAGGTGAACAGGCCGGTGTCGAGGACCGTCCCGAACGCGTAGTTGATCGACTTTTCCGGCTGGAGCGGGATGCCGCCCCGCAACGCCGCGACCGGGGAGGTGGATGGAATCGTGCCTTTGTTGACCAGATCGCCGATCTCATAGTTGAACTCGGTCGTCACGTTCAATACGTTCTGCTGGCCGGGGGTCGGCGCGCGGAACCCGCTGCTGACCGCGGCGCGCACCGCGAACGTCTCGGTGAAGCCGTACCGTCCGGACAGCTTGCTGTTCATCGTGGTGCCGAAGCTGTCGTAGTAATCCTCGATCCGGACGGCGGCGCCCAGGTTCCACTCGTTCGCGACGCCATGCACGTCGACGTCGCCGTACACCGCGACGTTGGCGCGGTCCCATGTGCCGGCGTTCTCCGGGCGGGTGCCGTTGTAGCCGTTCGACGCGGAGCTGAACCCCTGCGCGGCGTACGGCCCGATGACCCACGACGCTTCATCGCCAGCCCCGAGCATGTACTGCTCGTTCCGCCACTCGGCGCCGCCGGCGATGTTGATCATGTCACTGGCGGCGTACGAGAGGTCCGCGTTGACGCCCGTTTCGGTCTGCTGCAGCAGGTTCGGCTTGAAGCTCGTCGGGCTGTCCGGCCCGCGCGACGCGTTGACCGTGTCGAAGATGAAGGTGTCCACCTGATTCTGGCCAACGCTGCCGCTGATGTCCCAGCGGAGACCGGTTGCCGTGGTCCCGCGCACGCCGGCGACCAGCGACGCGTCCCGGACGTCGCCGCCGAACTGCGGCGTGAAGCCGCCCGGGAAACCGCTCGCCGCGCCGGCGAACGGCTGGTGGAACGTGAAGCAGTTCGGATTGTCTATGACCTGCTGGAAAGCCGCGTGGTCGAAGGTGGATTTATCGTCGGAAACCGTAACGAAGGGGCAGTTCCCGGAGCCCTCGACTCCGGTGTTGGCCCACACACGGTCACCAACGAGCAGGTACCGTTGATCGATTCCGCGGTCGAATTTTTTCGGATCGCCGCCGCGTTCCTCGTAAGACGAGAAAACCCCACCGCGGTCGATCGGGTTTCTGTAATAGAAGCCGCCGGTCACCTTCTTGGTGGCGTAATTGGTGTGGCCGTAAAATTCGGCGCGCTCCCCGCCAGTGCCGAAGTTACCGAACAGCTTCAGGTCGTCCTCGATCTTCGGCACGCCCCACACCCGCACCGTGTCGCGAATGTTCGTGTTGCCGTCGGCGACAACCGCCACGGCGCCGGCGTCATTGATGGCGCGGTTGGTCGGATTGG
>JAKZVK010000027.1:0-3970 GCA_047516085.1 Bryobacterales bacterium | reverse complement strand
GTCCCCGACGAGCGCCTCCAGACGACGACGGTCGGCAGGGCTCAAGATGATGCTGATTCCTGGGCGCATGAGCCAGACTCGCACACAGAGAGTCCGGCAGGAATCCCCCTCGGGATTCAAATGTCAGATTTTATCCACTAGACGGACGAGACGACAGCGGAGCTTGCAAGTCGGGCCTTGGTCCGCGACAACAGAGGCGATGAC
The DNA here is from genome assembly GCA_047516085.1 of Bryobacterales bacterium. Lineage (GTDB taxonomy): Bacteria > Acidobacteriota > Terriglobia > Bryobacterales > UBA6623 > JAKZVK01. Next base: position 3,766 of record JAKZVK010000027.1, on the reverse strand, counting down.
AGGAACAAACACCAAACTGACGGCGGCGGTCGAGGCCTACTTCACCGATTTGCGGCAGGTACGAGCGTCCGGCGGCGCGACCGGAGAGCGGTCGAGCTATCCGGCGCTGTCGAACCTACTCAATGCTGTCGGCGCGACGCTTAAGCCAAAGGTGTTCTGCGTCGTCGAACTCGCCGACCAGGGCGCGGGCCATCCCGATGTCGGGCTCTACGCGGCGAAGCAGTTGCAGAAGGGACTGCCGCGCGAGGGGCAAGCGCCGGAACGCGGCGTGGTCGAGGTGAAGGCCGTCGGCCACGACGCGTGGCTGACGGCATCGGGCGATCAAGTGAGCCGGTACTGGGAGCGCTACCGACTGGTGTTGGTGACGAACACGCGCGACTTCGTACTGCTCGGCGAGGACGTGGCCGGCCGGCCGATGAAGCTGGAAGCATTCCGGCTGGCCGAGAGCGCGGATGCGTTCGCGCGCCAGTTGGAGAAACCACGCGCCTTCGCCCGCGAGATCGGCGCGGGCCTGAGCGAGTATCTTTGTCGAGCACTATCACACCGCGCGACGCTCGCGGAGCCGAAGGACTTGGCATGGTTGCTCGCCTCCTACGCGCGAGACGGTCTCGCGCGTGTGGAAGCGGCTGGTGACGTGCCGTCGCTGGCCGCGGTGCGCTCAGCGCTTGAGGAAGCGCTCGGCGTCCGGTTCGAGGGCGACAAGGGTGCGCGCTTCTTCCACTCGACCCTGGTGCAGACCCTCTTCTACGGCGTCTTCTCCGCGTGGGTATTGTGGGCGCGGCAAACGCCGCCCCCGACCGGCGTGTTCAACTGGCGCGAAGCGGTCTGGCACCTGCGCGCGCCGGTTCTTCGCGCGCTGTTCCAGCAGCTTTCCGATCCCGGTCGTTTGCAACCGCTCGGTTTGGTCGAGGTGCTGGACTGGACATCCGCCGCGCTCGACCGGGTTGACCGCACCGCCTTCTTCACTCGCTTTCGCGAGGGCGAGGCGGTGCCCTACTTCTATGAGCCGTTCCTGGAAGCGTTCGACCCTGAGCTGCGGAAACAACTCGGCGTCTGGTACACGCCGGTCGAGGTTGTCCGCTACATGGTCGGCCGCGTGGACAAGGCACTAAAGGACGATCTCGGCATCGCCGATGGGCTCGCGGCTGAGAACGTCTATGTGCTCGACCCGTGTTGCCGCACCGGGGCCTATCTCGCCGAAGTGCTACGACGCATCGCTGTCAACCTTGAAGGCAAGGGCATGGGTGCACTTGCCGGCGCGCGGGTAAAGCAGGCCGCGATGGAACGGGTGTTCGGATTCGAAATCATGCCTGCACCCTTCGTCGTCGCCCATTTGCAGGTCGGGCTCACCATGCAGGAACTCGACGCGACGCTCGCCGAGGACGGCACGGAGCGCGCCGGCGTGTTCCTCACCAACGCCTTGACCGGGTGGGAGCCGAGAACAACCAAGCCTCTGCCGTTCCCGGAGTTGGAGGAAGAGCGTGACCGGGCCGAGCGGGTAAAGCAGGATACGCCGATCCTCGTAATTCTCGGCAACCCGCCCTACAACGCCTTCGCAGGCGTGACGATAGAGGAAGAACGCGATCTTTTTGAAGCCTACCGCAAGACGCGAAAAGTTCAGTTACGTGAAAGCAAAGGGTTAATTGACCTTTATATCCGGTTTTTCCGTATGGCTGAACGGCGCATCGTGGAGAAAACGGGACAGGGAGTTGTCTGTTTTATCTCCAACTATTCCTGGCTGGATGGGCTTTCTTTTGCAGGCATGCGGGAGCGTTATCTGGAAGCCTTCGACGCAATACGCATCGACTGCCTGAATGGCGACAAGTACAAGACCGGCAAAGTCGCGCCGGACGGTTCGCCGGACCCAAGCATCTTCTCGACCAAGGACGATCCGGTGGGCATCCAGGTCGGTACCGCTATCGCGACTCTGGTGCGCAAGACCGATCATAAGCCGTCCGGACAAGTCAGCTTCCGCCATGTCTGGGGTCAAGGAAAACGCGCGGAACTGCTGGAAACAGCCGATGCGGAACCAGACGCGCTCTACGACAGCATCGAGCCAGAGTTGTCGCTTGGCCTACCGTTTGTGCAAACTGCGGTAAGCGAGAATTGGTTTGGTTGGCCGTCGCTGATCGATTTGTTCCCCGTCTCATTTCCTGGAGCCAAAACCAATCGCGACTCATTTCTCGTCGATATTGACCTCGATAGACTAAAAGCGCGTATTACTGATTACTTCGATACTGGCTTGAGCCACGATCAAATCAGCCAACTCTACCCCGTCATCATGAAAACCATGCGACATTTTGACGCTCGTTTGATCCGCGACACGTTGCTTGCCCGTGGTGGCCCAAATGAGGCCGGTTTCGTTCGGTTTGTATACCGGCCATTCGATACACGCTGGCTCTACTGGGAGGCGGAAACCAAACTGCTAAACGACAAGCGTGCCGACTATAAGTCGCACATCTTTGATGGCAATGTTTGGCTTGAGGCCCGCCAGCGGGAAGCGAAGGAAAATTTTTCACGCGGCACTTTGGTGCGGGATTTCGCGGGTGATTTTGGGAACGGACTGTCGAGCTACTTTCCAGTTTGGCTTCGTGATGACGGCATCGGAGCCACCGACGGCACGCAACGCCGCACTAATCTCTCGGGTGTCGCACAACGCTACCTGGAACGTCTCGGCGCGAACGTCGAACATCTGTTCTATTATGCCATTGCCACGCTACACGACCCCATCTACCGAAAAGCCAACGAGGGGGCGCTCAGGATGGAGTGGCCGCGTATCCCGCTTCCGGGTTGGCCGGACGGCGCGACGGACGGCGCGGCGGAGGAACTCGCCGAATCGGCGGTACTCGGGCGTAGACTAGCCCAGCTTCTCGACTCAAACACGCCCGTGCCAGGCGTCACCGAAGGTTCGCTGCGCACGGAGGTCGCCACAATCGCAGTGCCAGCCACCATTGACGGACACAACATGACCGGCGACGATTTTGCGCTGACGGTGGGATGGGGTCATTTCGGATCGGGCGACGCGGTGATGCCGGGCCACGGGCGGGTGAACGAACGAGCCTATGCGCCGGACGAGCGCGCTGCTATGGGCGGTTCTTTGTCCGTGCTCGGCGAGAAAACATTCGATGTCTACCTCAACGCCCAGACATATTGGCGCAACGTCCCTGCTGCCGTCTGGCGATATAAGCTCGGCGGCTATCAGGTGCTGAAGAAATGGCTATCCTACCGCGAACAGGCGGTCCTCGGACGGGCAATCAAACCTGAGGAAGTCCAACACTTTACCGACACCGCACGCCGAATCGCGGCGATTCACCACCCGACCTATTTCCAAGAACGGGTTTAGCCCGGATTTCTCAAACCGATCTTGGCTGAGAGCCAAATGTAGCCGATGAGCCGGGTTGTGGCGGCATTTGGGTGACCCTGAGACGGTTTGTGCCGGGGTTGATCGTATGACGAGTCTTCGGAAGATTACATCGCGTCATGAGCGTGGCCACGGGCGTGCCGAAACGTGCTGCGGTGGGTCTGGTCGAATCGGGGGCGGCCTGCCGAGCTCGGCTATCGCGGGAAGGCGCGTTCCAGGTATACATAGGCGAGCGCGAACTCGTTGTGCCAGGGAAAGCCCGACTTAGTGTAAGTGGCGGGGCGGCTGCATCGCGGCCGAGCGCGGTCGTGGGAGCTCCGGCTCTCGGTCCGAGCTGTTACGGCATCCCGGCACCCGCCCGAGCGCCGCGCCGAAATGCGGCCACGCGAGCCGTGCTGCAGGGCG
>JAKZVK010000026.1:0-10961 GCA_047516085.1 Bryobacterales bacterium | reverse complement strand
GCCAACCCTTAGCGCGCGCGGGCTAGCGCTGCCTTCCAGCCGTCGTAGAGTTCTTCCCTTTGCGAGGGCTGCATAGAGGGTTCGAAGCGGCGGTCCGGTTTCCAGAAACTCTCCACTTCATCGGGTCCCCGCCAAATACCGCTAGCGAGGCCGGCCAGAAAAGCCGCGCCCAGGGCCGTGGTTTCCGTGTAGGCGGGACGGACGACGGGAATGCCTAGGATGTCGGCTTGGAACTGCATCAGGAAGTCGTTCCCCGCCGCGCCACCGTCGGCACGTAGCTCTGAAATGGGCGAGTTGGCATCGGCTTGCATGGCTTCGACCAGTTCGCGTGTCTGATAGGCGATCGCTTCGAGCGCGGCGCGGACGATGTGCGCCCGGGTAGCTGAGCGCGTCAATCCGGCGATGAGACCGCGCGCCGCCGGGTCCCAGTGGGGCGCGCCGAGACCGACGAAGGCGGGCACGAAATAGACGCCGGCTGTGTCGGCGACCGACCGCGCGAGTGCTTCCGACTCCGCGGCATCGGCCAATAGGCCCAGGGAGTCCCGCAACCACTGAATCGCAGCTCCGGCGACGAAGATGCTGCCCTCCAAGGCGTAAGCTCGCTCGGCCTCACTCGACGCTGCCACGGTGCTGATGAGACGGTTGGCCGACACGACGGGCGAGCCGCCGGCGTGCATCAGCATGAAGCAGCCGGTGCCGTACGTGTTCTTCGAAAGGCCCGGACGGAAGCAGGCTTGCCCGAACAACGCCGCTTGCTGATCGCCGGCGATGCCCCCGATCGGAACCTCCGCACCGAGAATTGCACCATCTGTTACGGCGAGATCTCCCAGCGACGGGACGATCCGCGGCAGCATGGCTCGTGACACACCGAAGAGCGAAAGCATCTCCTCATCCCAGTCACATGAGTCGAGGTTCAGCAACAGCGTGCGGGAGGCATTGGTGACGTCGCTGAGGTGGCTTCGTCCGGCGGTGAGCTTGTAGACGAGCCAGGAGTCGACGGTGCCAAACAGAAGATCACCGGCGTCGGCGCGGGCCTGGCCGTCGGGCAGGTGGTCGAGGATCCAACGGATCTTCGTCGCCGAGAAGTACGGGTCGATGAGCAGTCCGGTGCGGCGGGTGACCCCCGCTCCGTGCCCGGCCTCGATCAAGCTGCGGCAGAGATCGTTCGTGCGGCGGCACTTCCACACGATCGCGGGGCCGACCGGCGTGCCCGTCGAGCGCTCCCAGACGATGGTAGTCTCGCGCTGGTTGTCGATGCCGATGCCGGCCAGTTGTGTCGGCTGGATGCCGGCCTTGTCGAGCGCCTGTCGAGCGGCGTCGATCTGGGCGCGCCAGATGTCGTCGGCGTCTTGCTCGACCCATCCGTCGTTGGGGTAACGGCAGTTGATCGAGAGCTGCGCCGACGCGACCTCGCGTGCCTCACCGTCAAACACCACGGCGCGGGCGCTGGACGTGCCTTCGTCGAGGGCCAGCAGGAAGGGCATTCAACAATCCTGGGCGAGGGGAGATGCGAGACGCAAGGCCGTCACCCGAAGAGCTGTACGCCGAACACGCGCGCAAGGATCAGAATCACCGTCAGTCCGGTGAAAACGACAAAGCTGCCCCAGCAGCACCAGATGGTCAGCCGGGAAGGGTAGAACAGACGGTCGTCTTTCGGGATGATCGTGAGGCAGTAGAAGACATTCAAGAAGAAGATCACCGGCGCGATGAAGAACGCCAGGGCCGAGGCAACCAGCACGAGGAACACGGGGCGCGGAAGTCCGGCGATGATGGCGACCGCCGCGAACAGAGAGAAGATCATGGTGGCGCGATAGATGTTGTATTCGGAGTACCAGCACCGGCGATGCTCGGGTGTCAGATCTTCTTTCGCGGTGCCCTGCAGAGCGGCGGTTCCGTGAAACAGGTTGCGGCAGCACGCGCCGACGATGCGGGGCCAACCGTCGAAGTAATTGAACGCCGTCGAATAGGTGGCCGCGAACGCTCCGGCCAGGAAGACGAGCATCATCCAGGGGCCGACGCTCTCGGTGAAGATGCCGGCGATCTCTCCCATTACGGCACGACCTTCGACAGGACTCGGATAGAGCCACACCGCAGCTAGCAACACGAACATACAAGCCAATACAAAAGAAACGACGTGGCCCACGCGAAAATCGAGTAAGCCGATCTTGTACCACCTCGCACAGTACTCACGCGCGTGATGGGGCAGGGAATCGCTCTGCACTGACAGGCTTTCCCGGTTGGACGCGAAGGGGTCGAAGGGCCGAGCCAGGCCGGCGGTTTCCAGGCGGCCGCGTATCTTTCCCATGCCGACCTTCTTCGCCTTCCCCCACTCCGACGCTTGGAGCGATACGTCCATGCCGGTGGGCAGCAGGCCGAGGAACGCGGCGATGATGAGCCACGAACCCTCGGGCGTGTCGATGATGAAGAAGTTCGCGAACGCGGAGAGTGGAGCCGGCTTGACCAAGTAGACAGCCACTGTCGAAACGAAGAGGATTCCCGCCAGCACCCGCGTGACCGACTCCAGAACCGCGTAGTCGCCGCGGAGGATCACGATCACCGCCGTCCCGCCAAGCACGAAACCGTAGACCCAGATCGGGATGTCGAGACCAAGTGAAATCGAGAAGAAGTAGAACAGGACGGCCGAGGCAGCGATGAGCCGTCCCGCTTGGCCGATCGCGCTTTGAATCAGCGTGGTGACCAGAACGTACCAGAGGGGCCACTTTCGCCAAGCAGTTGCATAGGCCTCGATCAGACTCTTGCCGGTGGCGTGCGTGAAACGGAAGGCCATTTCGAAGCCGTAGTACTTGAAAACATAGGCGATCGGGATACACCACAGCAAGGCGAAGGCGAACCGGCCGCCGGCAGTCGGCGCGGTGACGAGGTGGCTGGTTCCGATGCCGGTCATCATCAGAATCATGCCCGGGCCGAACTCGCGCAGAAGGCTGCGAGCGTCCATCTTCGGTAGAGCGAGATCCGCCCAGGGGTCCTGTGCGGGTGTGCCCGTGGTGGGCCTATCGGAACGATCGAGGTTCATATCCAGCCGTGGTCGCCCTGCCCGAAAGCAGCCAGGGGCGTTCTCAAGATCTTACAGGGTTTGTTCGGCGGGGCTTGTGGCGGAGCTACAGACCGGCACTTGCCCTCCACAGGTGGAGGTGCGCTCCGAGCGCGTCCTTCGAGAACGACTGCCTAGGTCAACGCGCTGACGAGACGGTCGATGTCCTCATCGTTATTGAAAACGGAGATGGCGACTCGCATCTGGTTGCCGAACCGCAGCGTGACCTCGACCTTGGCGCGTTTGAGGCGCTCGCGCACATTGTCAGAATCTTTCAAGCGGAAGGTGACGATCGGACTACGATTCCCTGGCGGCGTGATCGAGGGATAGCCGATCGCGGGCAGCTCTTTCTGCAAGCGTTCGGTGAGGGCCGTGGCGTGGGCTTGGATCTTGTCGACCCCGATGCGGTGGATGTAGTTGAGCGCTTCGTACTGGCAAACGCAACCGATGCTCGAGATGTTGCCCACCTCGTACTGTGCGGCGCCGGTCCTGGGCGTGTAGGTGATGTCGTCTTTGGAGGCGTCGGGCGTCTCGGTCCACGGCGCGTAGTTGAAGCCGATGCCGCCGCCGAAGCTGGTGGGGCGTACGACGGAGCCCTGCAGGTCTTCCTTGACGTAGAGGTAGGCCAGGCCGCGCAGGCCCATGAGCCACTTGTAGGTCGAGCAGGCCGCGAAGTCGAGGCCCATGGCTTCAACGTCGATCGGCACCGCGCCGGCACCTTGAATGATGTCGGCGTAGACGTGGGCGCCGCGGGAGTGGGCAAGGTCGCTGATCGCCTTGACGTCGGCCAGGTAGCCGTTGACGTTGGAGACGAGCGTCAAGGCGACGAGTTTGGTCTTGGCGTCAATCGCTTTTTCGAAGTCGGCGAGGTCGAGTTGCCAGTCGCGATGGCGGACGATGCGCACGTCGAGGCCGGCTTTCTGGCGCATCTTGTAGCTGTAGAGGCAGCTCGAGTAGTGCAGGTCGTTGGTGACGACGTTGCCGCCGGCGCCCTGGATCTCCATGCCGTTGGCGACGATGTTCTCGCCGACTTGGGTGCTCTGGCAGTAGGCGATCTCCGACGGCTTAGCGTTGATCAGCTTGGCGAAGAGTTCCTTCGCTTCGCGGCGGCGGGCGGCGACGAAGGTCTTCGTCTCCTCAGACGCATCGACCCAACCCGCGCGGGAGACGTCGTGCGCGAGATAGTCGCAGTACTTTTGCATGGCCTGTGCGCTGCGGAGGCTGACCGGGTGCTGGGAGGCATGGTTCATGTAGACGCGGCCCTGCGAGCAAGGGAAGTCTTGGCGCGCGGTGGAGAGGTCGCCGAGGGTCGGCGAGGCTTCGGTGCCTTGGCCGCAGCCGAGGTGTGTGGCCAGCGACACGGCTGCGCCGCCGGCGAGGAATTGTCGTCGATCGAGATTCATGATGGACTCCTATACGGTCAGCGACCGTTCTTAGACTGTACGCCGAGTGGAAGAGGATTGCCAGCGGGGTCCGCGACCTCAAACTGAAAAATCGGCGCTCATGTGGCGCAAGCCTGGAGGCTTACGCCACAGCGGCTCTTCAAGCCGCACATGGAGCTTTGAAATCAAGAGAGACCGGCGTATACTATCTGTACCTCAATAGGTAGAGTTCTCCGATTCTGAGCTTGGGAGGTGCAAGGATGTCGTCCGCTCGATCTGGGTTTTCCCGCCGCGAAGTTCTCCTACTATCGCTTTGCGGCGCAGCTCTCTCCGGACCGCGACGACTTCAGGGCGTCGAACCGGGCAAGCCGTCGAAGACAGCGGTTATGGTCGCGGCCTCGCGCGCTATTGGCTCGCGAAACCCGGATGAAGCAACTCGCAATCCAGATTACCTCGCCACCAAGCTGCTTACCGCGGAGGATAGGGAGCTAATCAAGGGTACGCGCCAGGACGACACGTTCGACATGACTTGGTCCGAGGTGGTGGAGTATTTCAAGGAGCGATCGGGTCGGCGGCTCGCAAACCACTCCGGTTTCCTTCCGTATTCGGCACAAACCCTGCGGACACGCCATCTCGATGCCGCGGTTCGAGCCGCCTTGGAAGACGGGACAGGGCAGATCGTTATTCTCGGAGCCGGCCTGGACAGTCGCGCCTATCGCCTGACTAACTCTTGGGATGCCGGCCGCGTGTTCGAAGTCGATTTCCCGCCGTCGCAGGAATACAAAAAACGCAAGGTCAAGAGCATCATCGGCGAGCCGCCGCGCAATCTCACCTACGTCCCGATTGATTTCACGAAGGAGTCGCTTGACGAGGTGCTTGCAAGGAGCGGATACCGGTCAGATGTCAAGACCTTGATCACCTGGGAAGGCGTTAGCATGTATCTGCCGAAGGAGGCCATTGACAGCACCCTGGCGTTCGTCGCACGCCATGCGGGGCCGGGAAGCAGCATTATTTTCGACTACTTTGACGAAAAGCTCATTACCCAGGATCACGACTCGGCCGGCTGGAAAAGCCTCGCCGAGAGAGTCGCCGGGTGGGGCGAGCCTTGGATGTTCGGGATCCCTAACAGTGGAGAGGGCAATGTATTCCAAATCGTGTCGGCCCAAGGCCTCGAGGTGAAAAGCGACTACAACATGGGCGAATTGTGTGTGAAGTATCTTCCACCGAGAATCGTGCCGGCCACACTCGGCCTCACTCGCTGGGCCTATAGAATGTGTCACGCCACGCATAGGTCGGCAGGCTAGCCATTCGCACAGCAGTCAGACGCCGAACCCCTAGTCTCTACGACAATGCCTCCAGCAAGGCGTCGACGTCGGCGTCGTTGTTGTAGATGTTGGGCGAGATGCGCAGCCGGTTGCCCGTCGTCGTTGCCTGAACGTTAGCACGCTTGAGGCGCGCCTGAGTGTCGGCGTAATCACTCGGCATGAAAACGATAATCGGGGATCGCGTGCCCTCGGGCGTGATGCAGCGGTAGCTGTTCGCCGGCAGCTCTTTCCGGATACGGTCGACCAACGTGGTCGTGTGGGCGAGCATGTTCTCGACGCCAATCTTCTCCATGAACTTGAACGACTCGTACTGGCCGCAGTAGCCCTCGCGGGCTGTATTCCCCGGCTGGTAGCGGCCGGCATTGGTCGGCGCACTGTAGGGAAATTCGTCCTTCGACGGGTCGGCAGCGTCTTCCCATGGTGGGTAGTTGAAGTTGACGTAACCGGGATAGCGCAGGTCCTTGACCACTGTGCCCTGTAGGTCTTGCCGCACGTAGAGGAAGCCCGAGCCCCTACACCCCTGCAGAAACTTGTAGTTCGAACAGGCAGCAAAGTCGATGCCGAGCGCCCTCACGTCGACGGGGATCCCCCCGACAGCCTGGATGATGTCGGCGTAAACGTAGGCGCCGTTGGCATGAGCCATCTCGCTGATGGCCTTGGCGTCTTCGATGCGGCCGTTGACGTTCGAGACGAGGGTGATGGCGACAAGTTTCGTTTTCTTGTCCATCGCGGCCTCCATGTCTTTGAGGTCGATGACCCAGTCCTTGCCCTTGACGATGCGCACGTCCATGCCGGCCTTGCGGCGCCCGATGAAGCTGTGGATCGACCCGGCGTAGTGCTGGTCGTTGGTGACGACGTTGCCGCCGGAAGCCTGGATATCGAGCCCGTTGACCACGACGTCCTCACCGGCCTTGGTGTTCTGGACGAACGCGATCTCAGCGGGGTCGGCGTTGATCATCTTGGCGAACATCGGTTTGACGTTGCGCATGGCTTCGCCGGCGTATTCGCCGCGTCCCTCGCCGGGGCCGTACATGTGGAAGTCCATGTAGCGATCCATGCCCGCGCGCGTGTGCTTGCTCAAGGGGCAGTGAGAGGCGCAGTCGAGATAGGGCTGTTGCACGGCGCGCGGATACTGTTCGCGCACTGAAGCGAGGTCGGAGAGAGTCGGGGAGGCCCCGCTTTTGGAGCCGCACCCGGTTTGGGTCGTCGCAGCCGCGGCCATCGCGCCGGCGGCGCCGAGAAACTGTCGTCGATTGATCGTCATGTTGTCCTCTTTCAATTGCAACGTTAGAGCGGCCGCACCCAGATGTTGCGGAAGCGCAGCGCGGTTCGCTTGACGTCGTGGTGGACGTGGTCCTGCAAGAGAATCGGACCGGGCTCGCAGACATCGCCGCCCAGCCCGCCGGCCGTCGGACCTTCGAGTTCGAAGTGATCCTGCACCACCACTCCGTTATGCAGGATGGTAATCGTGCCCGGTTTGACCACGTGGCTTCCATAGCACTTCGGTGCATGGAAGATCATGTCGTAGCTCTGCCAGGTTTCCGGCGGGCGGCTGGCATTGACCAGTGGTGCGGACTGCGCGTAGACGGCGCTGGCCGAACCCTTGGCGTAGGTCGGGTTTCGATAGGAGTCGAGCACCTGTATCTCGTAGCGTCCCTGAATGTAGACGCCGCTGTTGCCGCGTGCCTGGCTTTTCGCTTCGGGCTGGTTGGGCGTGGCGAATTCGATGTGAATCTGCGCGCTCGAGAACTTGCGCTTCGTGTGAATGTTGCCGGTGCCGGTTTTGCAGACGATGTCGCCGTCCTCGACGGCCCAGGTGGCGGGCTTGCCGTCGGCGTGGATCCATTCGGAGAGGTCGCCGCCGTCGAACAGCACGATCGCATCCGATGGGGCGTCCGCTGGAGCTTTGCCGGGCCCACCGGGATCGACTGCCGGCGGTTGGGGACCGTCGGCGGGGAAGGACGGGGTTGCGCCGAGTAGTGCGAGCAGGAGCGCGAGGCGGGGTATTCGGTTCATCAGCGGCGATGGTAGCACTCGTGGGTGGGTCGGGCCAACCGAGGGAAACTGACACAACTAGCAGCCCGTGGCAGAACCGAGAACCGCGCGAATCGCAATGTAGGGGCACGGCATGCCGTGCCCGCCTGCTCGACCGACCGCAACATGTAGACGTGTCTAATGGGCGTCACAGGAAATCGTGCTTTCACCACGGGCTGGTAAGCCTCCAGGGGCCTGCGCCACGTAGGCCGGGCGTGCCCCGACCTTCAGCTCGCGGCAAATCCAAACGCGTGACCGCTTCTCATCGACAGCGTGTCAGAATGCCTCACCGCCGACACAACTTCTTGCACAAAACCTAGCACTTCTCACCGCGACTGTTTGGCCCATCGCGTGTTGGCACTTGCAACGGAGCGGCGTGCGCTTTGCCCCTTGGGTCGGGCGTCGCCCTCTGACAACAAAACAAACAGGAGAGAATCGAATGAAGAAACTTTCTCAGTGGACGGGATCGATAGGGGTCCGGGTGGCGCTGTTGGGCCTAGTCTGTGCTCTCGGTAGCGAGCTGATGGCACAAGACGAGGCCATTGCACCATCCCGGACCTTCGTCTATTCTGCCAAATTCGTTTGCCGCAATGTGTTCGATGCATCGCCAAGCGATCTGTCGTTCAACTTCGGTCCGGCGTTCTATCGCACGGTCGTCAACATCCACAACCCCACCGATGAGGCCGTGGATGTAAGGGTCGGCGTCGTGGAGGCGACCCGGCTCGGCTCGGGCGACACGGGCGAGACCGGCGCCGAAGGCCTCACGTTGCGGCCTGGCCAAGCCATCTTCGTAAGCTGTGGCGAGATCAGGCGGCTGCTTCAGTTGCCTTCGCCGTAGCGCATTCTCGATGGCTTCGTCACCCTCGTGAGCAAGGTGCGTCTCGACGTGGCGGCGGTCTACACCGGCGTTTCGCGTGAGACCAACGGGCGATCCGACGGTGTCACGATCGATGTCGAGACCATCCGGCCTCGCATTCGGGTTTCGCCGACACCGGTGGATCCGTTGCAGCCCACCACGTTAGTCCAGTAGTGAGGAAGGTTGCGTAGTCAGTGAGGTGGCCTGGAGGACGGGCCTTGCGGGGTCCGTCCTCCATCCCTCTCCATATCTGTTCATATCAGTCAGTGGCGCATCCGCTCTTAGGGCGCCTTCGCTCGCGTCTCGAAAGCCCTCCTGCCCACGTGGGCGATTCACCGCGTCCGCTCGGATGCCGCGTTACAACCGAACCGCCCGTTCAAGTTGACAAACCGTGGGAAACCCTCGATTCTGAAAGTTGCATTCCGGTCTCGCCGGAATGAACCCCCTCGGACTCGGAGAAGATTATGCGTGTGTATCGGTTGTTAACTGTGGTGACCCTACTGGGCTTAACCCTTTTCATCACGGCCTGTGGACCGGAACCCGAGTCGGCACCGGCGTCGTCGGCGCCGATCGGCCAGAGCGTGGTGATCAAAGCGCCGCTGGGATTGCCGGCGGTCCCGATTCCTTCAGACAACCCGCCGACAGTGGAAACGATTGCGTTAGGACGGAGGCTCTATTACGACCCCGCGCTCTCGGTGGACGGCACGATCTCGTGCTCCTCGTGTCACCGGCCGGACGCCGGATTCGCCGATCCGGATCAGTTTTCGAGCGGCGTCGGAGGCAAGAAGGGTGGCCGGCAAGCGCCCAGCGTGATCAACGCCGCCTACTATACGACCCAATTCTGGGACGGGCGCGAGCCGAGCCTCGAAGCGCAAGCGCTTGGTCCCATCGCCAACCCAATTGAGATGGCGCACACGCTCGACGCACTCGAAGAGCAGCTCAACGCCGACGCCGGCTACGTCGATCAGTTCGAGAAGGCCTTCGGGCCTGGTGCCGTCACGCGCGACCGCCTCAAGAAGGCAATCGCATCCTTTGAACGCACCGTGCTCAGCGGGAATTCGCCATTCGATCGTTTCCTGTATGGCGGCGAGGCAGATGCTCTGAGCGAAGAAGCCAAGCGCGGACTGGAGGTCTTTCGGAATCCCGAGAAGGGCAACTGCGCCGTCTGTCACACGCTCGAGGACGACTATGCGCTATTCTCCGACAGCAAGTTCCACAACCTGGGCGTCGGAGCCAACCTCGACGGCACGCTGGCCGACGTGGGTCGCTTCGCCGTCACGAACAAGGACGAGGATCGTGGCGCGTTCAAGACGCCGACCCTACGCAACATCGCGCAAACCGCTCCTTACATGCACGATGGGACCTTGAACACGCTCAAGGAAGTGATCGACTTCTACATCGGCGCGGGCAACTCCAACGATTGGCTCGACAAGGACGTGAAGGAGCTTGATCACTTGACAGGCCAGGAGCGCACGGATCTCGAGGCATTCCTGAACGCACTTACGGCAGAGATGCCGGCAGAGACCGGCCCGCCGATGTCGTAGTGGGCCGAAGGTGGCGGCGCGAGCCTTGGCACGGTGAACTAGCTGTCTGATCGCATCGACATCTCAACAAAGGTGTCAAGTCTTGAACGAGGTGTCGGCCCAGGCATGTGGCGTAAGGCTCCAGCCTTGCCGAGTCTCGATTCTTCGGGACTCAGGATGGCAAGCGACCGAGCATTCCCTTTGGTAGCGGACCTGAGAACCGACGAATCGGTTCTCGGCAAGGCTGGAGCCTTACGCCACATACGCCCCGGCTCCTCGGTCTGAGGCGAAGACCTCGCTAGAGGCTAGTAGTCCCGAAAAGGGCCGCGGGGTTCGGCGTCGTCCATCTTCTTGCGCCAGGCGGCCCAGCGGGCCTTCATCGCTTTAAGCCGATCGGGCTGTTCGGCCGAGAGGTCGTGCTGCTCGCCGATGTCGGCCGCGAGGTCGAACAACCCAGTGCCCCGCTCCGACTCCACCCACTTCCAGTTCTGGTAACGTGCGCCCTTGTCGTTGCGGCGCTGCCAATAAAGGTCGGTCCTCTGCAAGGGCGCTTTGTCTTTGAGGGCGGGCCCTTTGAGTACCGGCAGCATGTCAAACCCGTCGTAGATGACGTCGTCGGGCAACCGTCCGCCTGCGACGGCGGTGAAGGTCGGGAAGACTTCGAGCGAACTCAAAAAGGCATCGCTGACTTCCCCCGCCGGTAGCTGCCCGGGCCAGCGGGCGATGAACGGCACACGCACGCCGCCTTCGAACATTTGGCCCTTGCGTCCCCGCAGCGGCGTGTTGTCG
>JAKZVK010000025.1:0-5552 GCA_047516085.1 Bryobacterales bacterium | reverse complement strand
GACATGTTGCCGGGCCTGTTCGGCGGCAAGTCGCGCCGCCGCAAGATGCGCGTCGGCGAGGCTCTCGACTACCTCATCTCCGAAGAAGAGCAGCGCCTCGTCGACATGGACCAGGTCACCCGCCAGGCCATCGAGCGTGTCGAGCAGTCGGGCATTATCTTTCTCGATGAGATGGACAAGATCGCCGGACGCGAAGGCGGACGCGGGCCCGACGTCAGCCGCGAGGGCGTTCAGCGCGACATTCTGCCGATCGTCGAGGGCACCACCGTCAACACGCGGTACGGCATGGTCCGCACCGACCACATTCTGTTCGTCGCCGCCGGCGCCTTCCATGTCTCCAAGCCCAGCGACATGATCCCCGAACTGCAAGGGCGCTTCCCGATTCGGGTCGAGATGAAACCTCTGACAACCGAGGATTTATACCGCATCTTGACGGAGCCCAAGAACGCGCTCGTCAAGCAGTACGTCGCGCTGATGGAGACCGAGGGCGTCAAGCTCAAGTTCAAGGACGACGCCATCGCCGAGATTGCTGCCATGGCCTCGCAGGTCAACGAAGATACCGAAAACATCGGCGCACGCCGGCTCCACACCATCATGGAGAAGGTGCTCGAACAGATCTCCTTCGACGCGCCCGACCTCAAGAAGAAAAACATCAACATTGATGCCGCCTTCGTAAAGAAGCAGCTCGCCGACATCGTCAAGGACCAAGACCTCAGCCGGTACATCCTGTAGTCCCGCGCTATGCCGTTCGTCCTTCCGCGCCGCATGGCCGGCTCGGCCTTGAGCGTGGTCATCGCGTTACTCAGCCTGTTCGCCGCGGGATGTGGCTCAGTCGGCGAACCGCTGCCTCCGCTGCTCAACATCCCCGAGCGCAGCCAAGACCTCAGCGCCACGCAAACCACCGAAGGCATCGTCCTCGAGTGGACTTGGCCCGCGAACACCACCGAGGGATTGCCGCTCAAGGATCTCGAGAGTTTCTTCGTCCACGCCATGGAGCTGAGCGCGAACGCGCCACCCGGCCACGACACCTTCGATCTCAGCAGCCGGCGTGTCGGCACGATCAACACCGCCGAGTTGGCTGACGCTGACTTGGCTGCCGCCGCAACAGCCGGCATGCCGGGCCAAGAGGCTGCCCGTGGCCCCAGCGACGGCTTCGGCGAAGGTAACGACGATTCCCGCACCGGTCAGGATGGCGCTCAGGCTCCGGGGCCGGGCCGACGCATCCGCCACGTTCTCGACATCAGCGGCATCGCCGGCAAGACGTGGGCATTCGGCGTAAGCGGCGAGAGCAGCCGCGGACGCTCGAGCGGTTTCTCGAACCTGGTGGTGATCGAAGTGGTCTCTCCACCCGGCACGCCCGGCGCGCCGGCGCTGATCGTCGAGAGCGACGCTGTCGTTGTCACGTGGACTGCCGCCGACCGCGCCGACGTCTACCGTATTCTCCGGCGCCCGCGCGAACGGCGACTGTTTGAGCCAATCGGCGACAGCAACACCCTCTCCTATCGCGACGCGACGTTCGAGTGGGACCGCCACTACCTTTACCGCGTGCAAAGCCTGGCCCACAGCGCGACCGGCGATGCCCTAGGCCCCCTCTCCGAGCCCACGCCCGTCTTCACGGCGGACACCTTCCCGCCCGCGGCCCCCGTGCGCCTGCAAGCCATCCCGGCCCCAGGTTCCGTCGAACTGTCGTGGCAGCCCAGCCCCGAGCCCGACTTGGCAGGTTACCGCGTGCAGCGCGCGAAAGGCGACGCACCGCCGTCAGCGCTCCCAACCGGTCTCCTCTCGACTCCGCGCCACAGCGACACCACAGTCCAGTCCGGCCAAACCTATCGCTACGTGATCCGCGCCATCGACCAAGACGGCAACGCCGGCCCCCCCTCTACCGCAGTCTCCGTCACCGTCCCCTAACCGATCGGCGTGGACCCCATTTGAGACAACGGGCTAAGCAGGGCTATGCATCTCTTTACGGTCAACGGAGAGGTGCACTGTCGTTGTCCAGACGGAAGTTCGCTGCGGAGGTCAAGCTGCGTCGCGTGCGACCGGTCCGCTCCGACAATCCCAGCTTGACCGGACAGATCGAAGCCCATCACGGGGCGGGTCCGGCCCGCCCAAACGCCGTGAGTGCGGCGCCCGGGACAGGGGATCAGGCTGTATAATGTCGTACGTGCCTCCAGAGTCATTGAAGAAGCAGGATGTTTTGTTCGACATCCTGCGGTCGATGGGCCAGGTGATGGTCGCCTATTCAGGCGGAACCGACTCGGCCTACCTGGCCTGGGCTGCCGGCAAGGCACTCGGCGAGAACGCTCTTGCCGTCACCGCCGACTCAGCTTCCATCCCGGAATCGCACAAACGCGACGCTGAAGAGTTCGTCGAGCGCTACCACCTGCGTCACCAATACATCGAGACGCTCGAGTTCGAGAACCCCGACTATGTCAAGAACGACTCGAACCGCTGCTTCCACTGCAAGGACGAGCTCTTCACACAGTTGAAAGCGATCGGTGAGAAGCTGGGCTTCGACAACATCGTCTACGGCGTCAACGTCGATGATACCGGCGACTTCCGGCCGGGCCACCGCGCAGCGAAGGAGCACGGCGTGCGCGCCCCGCTGCTCGAGGCAGAGCTCACCAAGGCTGAGATTCGCGAACTCTCGAAACGTGAAGGGTTACCGACGTGGGACCGTCCCGCCGCCGCCTGTCTTAGCTCGCGTATCCCCTACGGCACCGAGGTCACCAAAGAGCGAATCCAGGTCGTCGAGAACGGCGAAGAAGCGCTCAAGGATCTCGGGTTTCGCGTGTTTCGCGTTCGCTACCACGACGAACTCGTGCGGGTTGAGGTCGGCGCCGACGAGCTACCCAGGGCGCTCGACCCCGACATGGCCCAGCGGCTCACCACGATCTTCAAGGGCCTTGGCTTCAAGTACGTGACCCTCGATCTCGAGGGCTATCGTCAAGGTTCTCTCAACGAAGTCCTGCCGGTTGCGCAAGTCAAACAAGTCCTTCCAATCATGTCGTGAAAAAGGGGCCTCGCGCCGGCTCCTCCCGCAAGCCCAAAGAGCCCTGAAACCCCTGTTGATATTGACTTTCCTCGTTTTCGTCGCGAATCACACGTTCGCTTCATCCACGCTCTGCGCCTGTGCTAGACTACAGGTCCCTTACGTTGTGTCTCAGCCCCGTAAGAGGCTTCCGTCAAGCGTAAGAGAATCCTTCTGATCATCAAGACTGAGAACCTGGACCGCCCCGTTCCGGCTCCGGTTCACAGGGATAGTTATGGAAATGTGGCAGGAAATTCTTGTGCGTCTTGAGCCCACCGTAAGTGCCGAGAGCTACGCGAACTGGCTTCAGCCGTTGCGCTTTAGCCATGTCGATCAGCAACGCGCCTTGCACCTTGTCGCGCCCAACGAGAGCGCCAAGAAATGGTTGGACACCGAATACAAGAGCCGTATCCTTTCGACCGCGGGCAGCCTTGCGCTCGACATCGACTCGGTCGTGTTCCTCACCGAGACAACCCCAGGGGAGCGTCCCCAGACGCCCCGCGGGACGACCGCGCAGCAGGCCGCGTTTGACTTCGACAGGCCCCCGCGATTGTTCAACTCGAAGTACACCTTCGACTCCTTCGTCGTCGGGTCCTGCAACGAATTCGCCCATGCCGCTGCACAGGCTGTTGCCGGCAATCCCGCACGCGCATACAACCCGCTCTACATATACGGCGGCACCGGGATGGGCAAGACTCACCTGATGCACGCCATCGGTCAGCAGCTCCAGAGCAACTACTCTGCGCTACAGGTGGTCTATGTCTCGAGCGAAGAGTTCATCAACGAGATGATCAACTCGCTGCGCTACGACGGCATGAGTTCGTTTCACCAGCGCTTCCGCGCCACTGACGTGCTGCTCGTCGACGACATTCAGATCCTTGGCTCGAAAGAGCGAACGCAGGAGGAGTTCTTCCACACCTTCAACGCACTACACAACATGCAGAAGCAGATTGTCATCTCGAGCGACCGGCCGCCCAAGGAAGTGAACGGTCTCGTCGACCGCCTCCGCTCGCGCTTTGAGTGGGGACTTCTCGCCGACATCCAGGCGCCAGACCTCGAAACCAAGATGGCCATCCTCGACCGCAAGGCCGAGGACTACTCCATCAAGCTGCCTCACAAGGTGCGCATATTCCTCGCCACGCACTTGAAGTCCAACGTGCGCGAGCTCGAGGGTGCGCTGACCCGCTTGATGGCGATCGCCTCGCTCTCCGGCTCAGAGATCACATTGCAGATGGCACAGCAGACCGTCCGCGCACTAGCCTCAGGCGCAGACCGTCCTCAGCAGCGAAGCGTGACCATCCCCATGGTACAGAAGGCCGTTTGTAACGAGTTCTCCATCGACCCGAAGGAGCTTCGCCAGAAGACCGGCCGTAGCGGCGCGTTTCCACGGCAGGTAGCCATGTACCTCTGCAAGGAACTAGTCGGGGCCTCGTTGCCCGAAATCGGCCGCGCCTTCGGTGGCAAACACCACACGACCGTGCTGCATGCTGTTCAGAAGCTGAGCCAGCTCCGCAACCAGGATCAAGATATCAACAGCCTGATCCACAAGCTAACCGACAGAATCAATTAGATATAATGAGGGTCGTGCCACACAGAGCCCAAGACCTCGCCGGTAGCTGTGGATGACCACAGCCGGAGCCAGAGCCGTTCCACAGGCGAACCGCAGTTGGTCCGCAGAATGATTAGTCCTAAGTTGCACAAAAAAAAGATCTTACTGTAATGATCCACATATCCACAGCGCCTATGAATACGAGTTTTGAAATAAAGTTTTAGAGTTAACCCATAGTCGGATACCGCTGTCTGGAGCCACCACACGCTCAGGTGAACAGAACCAATGGAACTCACGGTTAAGAAGGCTGACCTGGTCAGGGAGTTGAGCCTCGGCCAGGGGGTTGTCGAGAAGAAGACGACCATCCCTGTACTTTCAAACGTTCTGCTCGAAGCGCAGAATAACGAAATCGTTCTGACGTCCACGGACCTCGAGTTGAGCATACGGAGCTCCTGTCCGGCGGTTGTGGTGAAGCCTGGCTCGACGACGGTTCCGTCGCGGCGGCTGCTGGATTATGTGCGCCTGTTGCCCGACGCTGAAGTTTCTGTAAAGGTACCGGAGAACCATTCGACGAACATCGTCTGCGGTAGGGCTCGCACTCGCATCGCGGGCATGTCGCGGGAGAACTTCCCAGAGTTGCCGGCTATGCCCGCGGCACTGACAAAGATACCTGCGGGAGTTCTCTCCAGTGTGATCGCGAAGACAATCTTCTCGATTGCGACCGAGGAGTCTCGCTATACCCTCACGGGAGGCCTTCTGATTCTCAAGGAAAACTCTCTGATCATGGTGACCACTGACGGCCATCGGCTCTCTTTCGTTGAGGCGGCGCAGGAGTTCGAGGGCATCAGCGGAGAACTTAAAGCTCTGATTCCTAAGAAGGCCATGGCCGAGATTGTCAAGTTAGCTGCCGAAGCTGGCAAGGGTGCCACGATTGACTTCGCAACCGATGAGAATCACTTGTTCTTTGAGTGC
>JAKZVK010000024.1:0-4593 GCA_047516085.1 Bryobacterales bacterium | reverse complement strand
GCCCGGCGCTACGAGCCGCGGACGGCGCTACGCCTGCTTTGGTGGGTGAGGCGAGCTTCGAGCAGGACGTGCGGCCCTTGTTTGAGACCTACTGCTACGCCTGTCACGGTAGCGGCGTCAAGGTCGCGGGTTTCGACCTCGAGGCATTGGTTGGAGATTACCGGAGTTCGGTGATCACGGACTTTCGCCGCTGGGAAACCGTTGCGGAGCAGATCATCAGCGGCAGTATGCCGCCGGCGGGCCAGCCGACGAAGCCGACTGACGATCAGCGACGGTTCCTCACCGCCTGGATCGATCATCAGCTTGAGACCGCTGATCTGAGTCATCTCAACGAGCCGGGTGCGCCCGTCGTTCGCCGGCTCAACCGCGCCGAGTTCCGCAATACCGTTCGGGACCTAACCGGCGTTGACTTTGACGTAACCGACTACTTGCCCGCCGACGGCATGAGCGAGGACGGCTTCGCGAACAATGGGAACAGTCTTTTTCTGTCTCCCTCGGATTTGGAAAAGCTGGTGGCGGCCTCCGAGGAGATGTTCGCGCACGCGGAGTTCTCGCCAACAAAGGGACTTCTGTTTCGGGAAGAGCCCCCTGAGCCGGTTCTCCACTCCCAGAGAGTGCACCGCGCCGCGAGTGAGTTGGCGGGGCTCTACGACGAGCTCGTGCGGGAGCATTTCGAGGAGAGGGGCGAGGCTCTGCTGCGCTATTTCTCGGCGGCCTGGGAGGCGAAATACCGGCATGGTTCGGACCCGCGGTTCTCTCTTACAGCGTTCGCCGGGGAGCAGTCCGTTCAACCGGCAATTCTCCAGCGGCTGATGGGCTACCTCGATCTCGACTATCAGCACCTGCTTAAGAAAAGCGACGGCGTCGACCCCGAACAGTTCGGTGAGTTCCGGCTGCACTTCGACGCTCTCTTCCAGCCGTTTCAGTCTTTGCGGGTCCCCGAGAGCGATGCCGATCTGGCGGAACGACGAGCTCAGGCCGTTGAGGCTGCGGAGCGATTCAGCAAAGTGCTTGCGACGTTCCGGCAAGACGTGGATTACGTCTATTCCCTGGCGGGCGGAGATCATAGCCACCGGTTCGAGGTGGACGTGAGCGGGCGGCCGGTCGTTTATCTGCTGGTGACCGACGCCGGAGACGAGAACGAATACGACTACGCGGCCTGGCTGGACGGCGCCTTTGAGTTTTCGAACGGCACCCGTCGCTCGCTTGCCGACTCGGAGATGGTCGAGTCGGTTTCCGCCGACGACAAAGTTGCGCGGAACGTGAACAGCCGCGAGGACCCGCTGCACGTCTTTGTGCAAGCGTCGTTCTTGCGGACGGTTCGCACCCGTCTCTACGAAGAGCCCAACGGAATGACTCGGGACAGTCCGCTCTATCGCGACAATACGATTGAGTGGGAACACGCGTTGGCGGTGAAGGCGCCCTCTCTTCTCGCGTTCCGGGCGCCCGAGGGCGCTGTCCGGTTCACCGTCACGGGCGCCATGCAGGACATCTCCCGCACCCGGCCGGGCGAGGACCGGCGCCAATGGTTCGAGGACGGGATGGTGCAGTTTGCCGTATCCACCCAAAGGCCCGCGACGCTCGACTTCGTTCCCGGCGCGCGCCTGACCTTCTCAAACCGGACACAGTTTAGGCAGTTCCGAAAGTATCTCGAGGATTTGGTCAGCAACTACTTCCCGAGCGCCCAGCGCTGGACCCAACTGGCCACCGAGCAACCAGGGAAACCGCTCGAGAGCGGGGTGTTCCACTTGCCGCCGGAACAACTGGCAGCGATGCTGCCGGCGGATCGGGGGCGAGAACGAGAGGAGCTTCTTCGCCGCTGGGAGGAATACTTCCTCTTGAGCGCGGAGCCGCGGTTTGTCCGCGAGCGCATCGACCGGGCTCTGAACTGGGAACGAAGACTGATCGCTAAGGACTACAAAGATCGGATCCTGACCCTCGAGGAGACGAGAGAGCTGGCAGGGGACGAGGCGAAGGCGGAGGTCGCGTTTTTGGATTGGCTGTTGCTCGACGGCCAAGGGCGCTTGCGCTCGGCCGCCGGGCGCTCTCTGAGCGCCTTCGCCGCCAAGGCGTTTCGGCGTCCCGTTGAGCCTCGCGAAGTGCGGCAGCTCATGAGCCTCTACGACGGCTACATGGAGGACGAAAGGCCCTACGTGGCGGACGCGGTTCGCTTCGCCGCACGAAGCGTGCTGGTGTCTCCGCACTTTTTGTATCTGTCGGAGGAAGAGAAGGCCGGTGTCGAGACGAGCCGGCTCGATCCGTACGAGTTGGCGTCGCGGCTCTCTTATTTTCTGTGGTCGACAAGACCGGACGAGGAGTTGCTGCGGCCGGCCGCGGCGGGGCGGCTCGACGACGTGGAGGTTCTCCTGTCTCAGGCCGACCGGCTACTGCGAGACGAGCGCTCGGCGGCGCTGGCCGATCAGTTCTTCGGGAACTGGCTCGAGTTCCGCCACATTCGGGAATACGACGAACCCAACCTGGACCTGTTCCCGGAGTATACGGACTCGCTGCGGGAGGCGATGTACCAGGAGGCGCTGCACTTCGCCCGCGAGATCATCCAGCAAGACCGCAGCATTTTGAACCTGGTGGATAGTGATTTCACCTACCTCAACGAGGAGCTGGCGCGTCACTACGGGATCGCCGGAGTCAAGGGACCCGAGTTTCGCCGTGTGACGCTAGGGGACTCGCCGCGCGGCGGCGTGCTCGGAATGGCAGGCGTGTTGACGCTGACGTCGCATCCGGCACGAACGAGCCCGGTCGTGCGCGGCCTGTTCGTGCTGAAGAACCTGCTGGGAAGCCCTCCACCGCCGCCTCCGCCGAATGCCGCGAGTCGGCTGGACGCGAGCAAGCAAAGTAGTCAGGGTCTGTCGTTTCGTGAGCAACTCGAGATCCACCGCCGCGATCCGAGCTGCGCCTCGTGCCATCGCAGACTCGATCCGCTGGGGTTTGCGCTCGAGAACTTTGATCCGATCGGCCGGTTCCGGACGGTTGATCCTCAGAGCGGCAAAGCCGTGGACACGCGCGCGTCTCTCCCGGATGGCACGCCGCTTGGCTCGCTGCAGGACGTGCAACGAGCGCTGCTGCGCGGCCGGGAGAAGAAGAAGTTCGTACGCCATTTCTGCCGGCAGTTGCTGGCCTACGCACTTTCTCGCAGCTTGACCTACCAGGATCTGGACACGGTGCGTACAATGGAAAGGAGCTTGGCGGAGAGCGGTTATCGGTTTTCGGCGGCTGTGCGAGCCGTTGTGGCGAGCCGGCAGTTTCGTTTTCGACCGGCCGGCGGCGCGGAAACGGACCGGCAAGCACAAGCCTTTGAGCCGGGGAGGCCGAGGCGATGAGACACAACTTCCGATCCATCGACAGACGCCGCTTTCTCAAAGGGGCGGGCGTCACGGTTCTGCTGCCCTGGCTTGAATCGCTACCCGCCTTCGGTGCGACCCCAGGTGCGGGCGCCACCGTGCGGACCGGCACGCAGCCTCCGACGCGCTTCGCCGCCCTCTACTTCCCCAACGGAGTACAAGTCACCGAGTGGGGCGCCACCGGAGAAGGCGACGGACTTCGGTTCAAGAAAGTCTTGGAGCCGCTCGAGCCGGTGAAGCGCAAGGTCATCGTGCCGTCGGGACTGTGGCACGAACGTCTCGACAGCCGGGGGGCGCATACAGGAAAAACGTCGGGGTTCCTGTCGGGGATCGAGAATTACAAGTTCGAAGGAAACCGCCTGAGGGTTGGTGTCTCGATCGATCAACTGATTGCCCAAAAGATCGGCGGGGAAACGCCGCTCCCGTCGTTGTCCCTGGGGATCAAGCCGGACTCGAAGATCGATACCGACTACTCATCGGTCTACCGCTCGTACATTTCGTGGAAGTCTCCGTCGCAGCCCGCAGGTAAGGAGATCGACCCGCGCTTCGCCTTTGACCGGCTGTTCGCCGATAAAGAGCGGCAGCGGCGCAACAAGGGCATCCTCGACGCCGTACTCGAGCAGGCGAAGGACCTGCAGCAGAAGGTAAGCCGCGCGGACCGCGACAAGCTCGACGAGTTCCTCACGTCTGTGCGAGATGTGGAGAGCCGCATCGAGAAGGTCGAGCAGGCCGACGCGGAGGGGCAGGAGCCGTCCCCGGTCGGGCTGACACGTCCCGATCGAATACCGCAGCACCGCCAAGAGCATACGAGGCTGATGCTGGACTTGATCGTGCTGGCGTTTCAGATGAACAAAACGCGCGTCGCGACATTCATGTTCGACAACGGGGGCTGCAGCGGCAACTTCAGTTTCTTGCCGGGGGTCACCGAGCAATGGCACGCGACGTCCCACCACCAAGACAAGCCGGAAGTCATGGTGCAATACGAGGCCATCAATCGCTCGCTCGTCGAACAGTATGTCTACTTCCTCGAGCGGATGGACTCGATCCAGGAGGGTGAAGGGACCTTGCTGGACCATTCGATGGTCGTGATGGGCTCCGGTCTCAAGGACGGGAACAAGCACACCTGCCACGATATGGCTATCCTGTTGGCCGGCGGCGGCGGGGGCACGATCCGCACGGGCCGTGCCATTGCGTATCCGCGGGATACAGCGCTGAATCGCCTCTATCTCTCGAT
>JAKZVK010000023.1:0-4160 GCA_047516085.1 Bryobacterales bacterium | reverse complement strand
ACGGGTGAAGAGTTCCGTCAAGACCGGCAATGCGAAGGCACGACTGTAGTGGGTCACCGCGCGACGCCGCCCGGCGGCGCCCATGCGACGGCGCAGTTCGGCGTCCCGTATCAGGGTCCCGAGAGCCGAGCACCATTCCTGCTCGCTTGAGCAGTGAAATCCCGTCACATCGTGCGTAACGATGTCACGGCTTGCTCCAACGGGCGAGATCAAGGCCGGGATGCCGGCGGCCATGTACAAGATGGCTTTTGTTCCGTTCTTACACCGTTCGAATTCACCGTCGGCCAGCGGCATCAGGCCGATGTCGATTTCCTGGAGATCTTCCGCTTCGGTGGCGGTGCGCCAGGGAATGTGCCGAACCGTCACATTGGGTACCGAGAATGGCAACTTGCGGTTACAGATCACGACCAACTCGACAGGATGCCGCCTGCCCAGTTTAGTGAGCACGCCTCTCACTAGCGGCAGGTAGTCCCTCATGGGCTCCCAGGACCCCGTCCAACCCACGCGCACGGGGCCGGGACGCCTTGCAGGGCAGGGGCGGAAGTAGTCCGTGTCGACCACGGTGGGCAGGATGGTGATGTCAGGGTGAACGTCCCGGGCGAAGCGGGCCAAGTACTCGTTGCCCGCGACGACGGCCGCTACGTGAGGGAGGATGTGGCGCAACTTCGCGGCGCGCGGGCCGAGGAAGATCGCGTCGTCGAAATCGAAGACGATTCTCGGGTTCGAACGCGAGAGCAGAGGTTCGAGGAAGCGGATGCGCGTCTCCGGAAGAAGATCACGGTTGATGAAGATGACGTCGAAGTCCTCGGCGTCATGCAAGGCCACGCCCGCCGTGGCCAGTCGAACAGCCGTGCCGGCCCGGCCGTGCAGCCGGCGTAGGGTACGGTTGCGCAGCGGGCTCTGCCAAGTTCTCTCCGGGCGAATGACACGTACAGTGACGTCGTGGCCGAGGCGGCTCAAGGGTTCGACGAACTGGAGTACCCGGAAACGCGCCGACGGTGACGTATGGGAGGCGGGTATAAAGAGAAGTTTCATGGAGCTAACCGTGGACGCCCGATGGTGCTGGACCACGAGCTTGTGTCTGGAGCGCTGTCGGTTTGTCAGTGACTCTTACGATTGACGCGGCGGCCGAGTGAGTGAAAGCTTCTCTCAATCCAGTAGCCGAACGAACGTCGCTTCAGCTTTTGGCGGCCCGCTTGCAGTTCCTTCTCGGCCATGGCGAGGCGGCGCTGCATGTCGAGCAGATCTTTGTTGCCGAAAGTCGGGTGTCCGGGATATTGCCGCTCTAGATCCAAATGGAAGCTGAAAGGCATCGTGCAGGGACGCGGTAGCATCCTCGCCGGCAGTCGTAGCGGCACCCCTTCGCGCTTGGTCCGCTCCCCAACGGCGATCATCTCTTCCATCAAGCTCAGTAACCGATCGGCGGCGGGTGAGCTGCAATCCAGTTCGTTGTGGAGACACTCGTCTTGATAAGACAACCGGGCCGGTTCGGGATCGAGCAGCCCGTCGACCGCGCGTTCAATCTGGGACGAGCTAGTAATGCGCCATGCCGAGGGGAGGAAAGCCGGCACGTTGTCGAAGTCGAGCACTGCCACCGGCAGGCCCAAGAGCATCGCCTCCAATTGCACCGTGCTCGCCTGCGTGATGACGGCGTCCACGTTGCGAAGAACCGAAGGCAGAGGACTCGCCGGGTCGGAGCACTCGTCGGGGCGCAACAAGATGCCGTCGCCGATCCACCGGCGCAGCCGCCAAACGAGTTCAAGATCGCGCCGCGTGCGTGCGAACTCACGCAGTTCCGTGAACCCGCGTAACGCATTCTGTCGCTGCTCCTCGGCAAACCAGGGCGTGTTGGCGCTAGTGACGAGAATTCGCTTTGGGGTGGATACGCTTCTCGCTTGTCCGCGGAGTGTGAGGTAACGGTCGAGGCGCGGCAGCCCGACGATCTCGCATTTTCCTTGATTGCCCCACGCCTCCAACCTACGTACATCGTTCCACCCCTTGCACGCGACCTTGTCGGCAAGGATAGGCGTGAGAAACGGCGCGCCCCCTCCGGCCGCAAAGCATGGGTTCGTCCACTGGTGCTTGAACTCGAGAATGCCGTCCATGAGGAGAAGCGACGGAATTCGCTTCCGCCGGGCGGCCCGGAGACATCGGTCGGAATCCCAGATGTCGTTGCTGAGTACGACGAGGAGGGCCACATCGTACTGGTCGAGGATGCCAGGGTCCCAGGTTTCGTCATTGATGACCGGTAGCGAGAGGCGGTTGCGGAAGGGCTCGATGTGATGGTCCTGCTGACGCGCGAGCGTGAGGACCACCGGGCGTCGCCCCGGGCTGAAGTCGGCTTGGACCGGCCTTGACTCGACGTAAATGGCGGCCTGGGTTGACATGGCGGAGTGAGCGCTTCTCAGGGGTGACGCAGCGGTTGGTCCATCGTGCCGACCGGAACCGCAGGGGCTAGCACGGTACTACGCTTTCGTAGAGGCTATATCGGCGTCCAGGGGGCATCGGTGCGTAGCCAGATCGACATCGACCCGACCTCGCGGGCAAGCCTAAACGCCGGAGGATCTTGCGCCAGCATCTCTTCGCGAAGCCGCATCAGACCCGGAAGCTGCGTCGCCATGCCGCGGGCTTTCGCCATGTCGTGAAAGACGACATACCCTCGTACCTTGGGCGCCCATCGGTTGAGGTCGCGTTTCGCGCCCTCATAGGAGTGATCGCCGTCAATCAGGACGAAGTCGAAGGTGTCGGAACACTCCACCGCGTTCGCGTCCGCGGTCACGAGTGTGACGCGCCGGTCTAGGTCCTTGTCCCGCAGGATGCGCCGCAAGGTATCGTCGTCCTGTGGGCCGCGGTCGATTGAAAGCAGGTTCCCCCGCTCTCCCACGGCCGCGGCGAGCAGAATCGTGCTGCCGCCGAAGAAGCGGCCAATCTCGAGGCCCGCCGGCGCTTCGAGTTCGCTTACCAGTTGGAACAAGGCGGCTGCCTCGTCTAAGTCCTGCCGAAGCACTCCCCGATTCAACGGACTTAGCCAGAACAGCCCGAGGAGATCATCGAACCGGTTGATCCGCGGCGGCAGCTCGCACTCGCCCAGATGGAAGTAGCGCGGTGCGGCGAGCCTCTCAGCCATCTCGTCGGCGTAGCGCCGCCGCAATGCGTCGACAAACACGCGAGGCCGGAACCCTACAATTTGGTCGGCCATCCAAACGACGAGCCTCTGCTTGAGGTCCAACGCGCGCGCCGGAGCATTTCCCGCTGCGCCCATGAGAAGCTCTTGTCGTGCGATCAGGTTTTCCACTACGGACCCACCGTTGCCGGAACGACTCTGCCCAAGCGGGTGCGCAGGCGGTCGTGGTCAATACTCGGCCACGCTGCCGCAAGCACGCTGAGACTCGTCATCGTCATCGCCAAACACGCACCGAGATAGCCGCCTACCTCCCCGGCAAGCCAACGAGCCATGCAGGCGATTGAGAGAAGGAGTGCCCCTCCTGCACAAGCGCGCCGAAAGGGAAAGCTGGGCCCGGTCTCAGTCAAAGAGCCGAGGGCCTCCCTCGTCAATCGTTGCAAGTACCAACACGATGTGGCCACGGCGGCGAGGGACGTCGAGATCACAATGCCCAGCAGCCCCAACCAGCGCCCCAGGATCCAACTCAACACGAGGTTGAGCCCGCCCTCCGACAGCCGGCTGAGTGCCTGCGGCCGGACGACCTTTGCCGCCGACAGCAGGGCGCGCTTGGGCAGGATCCAGGCCCGTGTCACGAGCGCGACCGCCAGCGCGGCGTCAAGCATCCAGCCACCATAGTATTTCGCACCCACCCACGCGGTAACAAACGCCTCGTTGCCGGCCCAAATTGCCAACGCCGCCGCACAAGCCGCGACGAGAGCGGCTCGCTCGACGCTGCCGTAGACCCGCGCCACGCCATCGCAACGGCCCTCGCCCAGCAGCTCTCCCATCGCCGGACGCGCGCTGTTGACAATCGGCCCAAGTAGTGTCTCCGCGAGGTTGTAGAGGCGGCTCGTCAGGTAAAGAACCGCCACCGCTTCAAGCGATACGAGCTTCGCCGCGAAGGCGCGGTCCGTGGCCAGAATGAACAAGCCTCCGAGCCCGCCCAAGCTGAACCAGAATCCCAACCCGGACAGTTCGCGGACCGCCGGCCAGGACA
>JAKZVK010000022.1:0-2562 GCA_047516085.1 Bryobacterales bacterium | reverse complement strand
GAACGCTATCCGTTCCTTCAGAGCCAAAAGGAGCGTTTGATTGGCTGGGTACAACGGGGATGCCTGCTGCAGATCACGGCCGATTCGCTCTCCGGCCGGATGGGCCGCCGCTGTGCAGCTTCGGCCACCGCCATGGTGGAGGAGGGTTTGGCGCACTTCGTGGCCTCTGACGCGCACGACCCGCTAAAGCGTCCGCCGCACCTGCTCGAAGCATTCCGCCGCGTCTCGGAGTTGGTCGGGGCGGCCCGCGCCGCCGATCTGTTTACCTACAACCCGCTGGCGCTGTTGAACGATGAACTTATTCCTTGACGGTAGGGGCGCTCCACGAAAAAAATGGCGCTCTCCAATCGGCCCGATTGCTCGTGCCACGGAGAGCGCCAATGAGACGAACGTCTCTAGTTACTAGGAGCGAGATACGTCGGGGTCGCGGCCTTGCTTGAAGAGGTAGATTCCAAGCGATAGTTACGCACGGCGATGGCCCCCAGGCCGCCGGCCGCCGCGCCGGTCGCGATCGTGAAACTCTTGAAGTAGTTCGTTTCAGGGTTGGTCTTCGTCATCCACCATTGCAAGCCAAAGAAACCGCCGCCGATCGCGGCCTTGATCAGGGCTGCCCTGCCCACGCTGAATTTTCCGTCTTTGCCCCGCAACAAGGGATTCAGCTCGGGACGTCCCGCGGAAGAGTGCGCGTCGAGCACGTTCACTGCGGCAAACGCGACCCAGGTCGCGATCCAGGCCTTTTTCCATTTCCTCTTGTTGCGCTGCTCGCGGTCCTCGATGTCCGAGGCGGCGGCAAAGTAACTGGCGGCTACGGTCTGGTCCTTGGACTCGCCCGGCGCAATGATGGGCTGCGCTGCTCTCGCGGTCGTCCCCCAGCAGACGCTGGCCAAAAGGCTGATGATCAGAACTCGGTTATGAAGGGTAGTCAAAGTAATTCGCTCCTTGCGGCCGATCTCGAATCCCCGGTCCGTTTTGGTCTGGGGCGATCGTGCCATTGTGTGATTTGTTATGACCCTAGGATGCGCTCGCACCTAGGGCGAACACATGACAACGAAGCTTCATTTGAGTAGTGGTACTCTAGGGGTCCGAATGGTACTTCGGTAGGGAAAACTGGCCTTGGGAAGAGGCAGGCCGGCCGAGGGAGTACTGGCCGGCGGGGTTGTGGAAGGAGTGGTCCTGAGGAGCCCCGTGTGTAGAAAAACTCCCGGTTTCTAGGCTGTTGCTTCGGGGTGGAGGGTCCCTGTGAGGGTTCGAGGGCGAAGAAGACCGCGCGGGACAGCCGTACTATCGGGCGCCGGTTAGGTTAGTACCGGCGGCCCCAAAACGGCATCCTTCAAATAGGCGAATACCCTGAAAATTTCTTGCGTGGCCGTGGGACGGTGCGCGGATCAAGCGTAGGCTTCTACACCGGTCGAGGCGTAGAGTAAGAGCTGTGGCACAAGGCTCCGGCGACCGGACCCGTTGAAGGTTGAAACTACGCTAGGGTCTACGCCCATCTCACATGAGCGAGCAGCAGAGCCGATCCTCTGAGACATTTCAAGAACATGCCGGCCTCTACTCTCTGGTAGCCATCCTGGGCCCCACCGCGTCCGGCAAGAGCGACCTGGCACTCGACGTTGCCGAACACTTCAGCGGCGAGGTGCTCAACTTCGACTCCGTCCAACTCTACCGCCGCTTCGATATCGGCACGGCCAAGGTCCCTGCGGTTGAGCGCCGAGGCATCCCGCATCACCTGCTCGACGTGGCCGAACCGGACCAGTTCGTCACGGCCGGCGACTATGCTCGCCGGGCTCGAGAGGTACTGGCTGAGATCCGCGAACGAGCCCGCCTGCCGGTCCTCGTGGGAGGCACCGGCTTCTATCTCCGCGCTCTTCTCGAAGGACTCTTTCAAGGGCCGCCACGCGATGAGCGCCTGCGGGAGCGCTTGGCCTCCCGGGCTCTCGAGAAAGCACCCGGCTACCTTCACCGGCTGCTTGCCCGCCTCGACCGCGCCGCCGCTGAGAAGGTTCATGCGAACGACACGCCGAAGCTTACTCGCGCGATCGAGGTTTGTCTGCTCGAGCGGGTGCCGATCTCGGAGCTTTGGCAGCAGGGCCGCGACCGCCTCGAAGGCTACGACGTGGCCCGCATCGGCCTCGATCCTCCGCGGGAGGACTTGTACGGACGCATCGAACGAAGGACGCAACGGATGTTCGACGCCGGGCTGGTTGACGAAGTGCGGAGTTTGCTCGACCGAGGGGTTCCGCGGGACGCGCGGCCCTTCGGCTCGCTGGGCTACAGCCAGGCGCTCGACTTCATCGACGGCCGATCGACACTCGCCGATGCGATCGAGTCCACCGCCAAACACACTCGCCGTTACGCCAAACGCCAGCGCACTTGGTTTCGGCGCGAGCCGGATGTGCGGTGGTTCAACGACTTCGGCGATGCGCCGAAACGGCGGGCGGAGGTTCTGCGGTGGCTCGACGAGCGCCTCGAGCCCTACCGTGAGCGCTGAGGATGAGACTGTTGTGCCGAGGGAATGGTAGGGGCACGGCATGCCGTGCCCGGCTGCTTCGAACGGACGAC
>JAKZVK010000021.1:0-7029 GCA_047516085.1 Bryobacterales bacterium | reverse complement strand
CTCTCATTGGAAATCGCTTCAAACTCTCTCATGGCGTATCCTTTCTTTCCTTTCCGGGAAGCGGTCAAACACTGAATTCAACCGCTAGGATACGCCGCCCTTCCCTATGCCCTCATCCACAACTTTTGGTTATATCTCGTGCTTGAGACTGCGGTGGTGAAGCCACAACTTGTCACTGCAAACATTCTCAAGGAGTATCAGTCACAGCTATCCACCTAACAAAGGTTTGCAGCCGTCGGCGGCTGGCCCATCGTGCCGCCGCGGCTGAAACCTGACGTTAGGCGGACAAACAGTGAAGTCGACGAGGATTGTGAACTAGCAAAGCTCGGGACATCAAAGCGTCCAGCCGTAGTGCGGGTTCAGTCGTTCGCGCGACCGGAGGAGATCGTATCGCTGTGCGACGAGCACGGTTGGCAGGTCATCGTGGGTGTCGAACCCGGTGAACCGGAAGACCGGTCCGACATGGCGAGGCTGCTGGGCGCTAGAGCCGCTGCGGCGCAGACTCTGCGGCGGGAGCCGAAGGTTGGCCGCAATGCTCCCCGTCCCTGCGGGAGCGGCCGGAAGTTCAAGAACTGTTGCGGATCGCGATGAGTTTCGATGGGATGTGGCCAAGCTGCACCTCCTGGCACAACTCGTCTGAGCCCCGCGCTACGAGCGTCCGCCACGATCGGGGGCGATCGGTTCGGTCTACTTTTTCTTCTTTGGAGGGAGAGAACGCGCGTGCTTGAGGCCCTTATCGAGCCATGCTCGCAGCTTCGCGTCGGTGTCATAACCATCGGGATCGACAAACACGAAGCCCCGCAAAGGCCGACCTGTGAAGTCCATGGGACGGGCGTTCGCTTCCTGCTGGAGGACGGTCTCGTACAGGTCCGGCCCCACGCGCACCATGAGCTCGTCTTTCCCCGTCACCCCGCCCATCATGTTCCCGTTGGCGGTGAAGCAGTGGCCCCCAAACATTCGGGTTTCTGAGATACCCTTTCGGCTCAGCACGATTCGCCGCACCCGCACGAGCAACTCAGAATCCCGCTTCGGCGCTTTGACAGGGCCGGCTCGTCCGCGTTTCCTGTGAGTCTTTTCAGCCATTGTCGGTCTCCGTGGAGTGCGCCCGGTCGTAACGGCGCTGGGCGGCGCTGACTTGGCGGTAGTGCTCCGTCGCCCACCCGCATAGGGATTTGAAGATCGGGTCCAAGCTTAGGCCCAGTTCGGTCACGGAGTACTCGACCCGCGGGGGAATCTGCTCGTAGAACTTTCGCCTTACCAGCCCGTTTCGCTCGAGGTCGCGAAGCTGCTGGGTGAGCATCCGTTGGGACACCTCGGGAATCAGCGCCCTCAGCTCGCCAAAGCGCAAGGTCCCCTTTGAGACCAGGCAATAAAGGATAGCGGGCTTCCACTTGGCGGCAACCGTGCTCAGGATGGTTTCGACGCGCTTTACGGCCTCGTCCATGATGTATACCTAGTTACTAGAGTATGTCTAGTTGACATCATATACTAAGTTCTCCTACTCTGTCAGTTTCTAGCCCGGTGGACCCAAAGCAGCGCGTAACCAAACGCATCCAGCATCGGTTTACGGGGCAAGCAACAACGCCGCATCCAAAACGTCGGCCGGCTGGGGCGACCCCCCGAACCGCGTCAACACCAGGTAGGGCCCGCGGCTCAACGTTGTCCGACAGCAGGGCGGCTATACTGGTGACGATCCGCAAGGGGGGCTTATGGACCGTAGGACGTTTCTTTCCGGTGTGGCTGCAACTCCCGTGGCGGGCGCGCAGGCGAGCGCACAGAGCAACACCGGCGCGAATGACCGGCCGCCAAACATCCTCTTCCTTCTGTTCGACAAGTGCCGTAGCGATGCCATCGGGGCCTACGGCGAGCGCGACGTGCACACGCCGAACCTCGACTTTCTGGCCGAGACCGGCGTGCGCTTCGCCAATTGCTACACGCCGCAGGCCGTCTGCGGCCCGGCGCGCGCGTCGATCCTGACCGGCAGCTACCCGCACATCCACGGCGTCAAGCGCAACGTCTACCCGCACAGCCCGGGGCCCAGCAACTCGACCTACCAGGAACCGATCGCCGACCCATTCCGCGACGGCCGCTTCCGCCTGTGGGACAACTTCCCCTTCTTCCTGAACGCGTCGGGCTACGCCACCGGACATATCGGCAAGTGGCATCTCGGCCCGGCCAACCCCGGCTTCTTCGACTACTGGAAGTCGTTCAACTCGCTCCTGCTGCATTGGATCGGCGAGCCGCACAACTCACGCTACCGTCCGGACGTCCATACCGACCAAGGCATCCGCTTCATCGAGCGTCACGCCGACGAACCCTTCTTCCTCTACCAGTCCTACTATTCACCGCATGAGCCGTCCGATCCGCCCAAGCAGTTTCTAGAGCACTATCGCGGGCAAGAGCACGCCGGTTACTACGGGTCGGTGACGGCGCTCGATTGGAACGTCGGCCGCATCCTCGACTCGCTGCGCGAGCAAGACCTGCTCGACGACACGATGATCATCTTCTCGACCGAGCACGGCCGCACCTGGATCGACCGGCCGGGCACGACCGAAGGCATGTGCATCCCCTACGACGATGCGGCGCGCGTTCCGCTGATCGTTCGCTATCCGAAGCGATTGCCGCAGGGCAAGGTGTGGCAGTCAGGCGTCAGCCTGGTCGACCTGATGCCCACCATCCTGGACGCGGCGGGCATCGGCACCTCGATCGGCGCGCACGGCAACCGCTTCCGGCCCGTGCTGCACGGCAAGAGCTTATTCGATGTCGTGGGGTCGGGCCGCGACGACTGGAGCCGGCCGATCATGATTCAGAACGTGCCGCAACGCGCCATCGACGGCGCCTTCTACGAAGAGCGCGCGCTGCTAACCGAGCAGCACAAGCTGGTGCTTCGCAAGTTCGGCAGCCGCCCGGTGTTCCGTCCCGGCGAGCTGTACGACATGAAGGCTGACTCGGGCGAGACTCGCAACCTCTACGGTTCGGCGAGCCATCGCGCGACGGTGGTCGAGTTGGCAGGGAAGGTCAAGCAGTGGGGCCTGGAGACCGACGATCCGCTGTCAGTCGAGCTGGGCGAATGGGCCGCCGGTAATGCCGGTTGAGCGCACCGCAAACCGAGCCGTGACCGTCAGGGAGCGGTCCGGCACGAGCTCTCCCGCATCACGAAAACCGCTGGACTCGCAACAACTTTCATGCGAGAGCCGCCGTCGGTTTCAGCCTCGGGCGCCGGGACCATCGGGCGTTCGAGCGGGGGGCGGCCGCACGCGAACTCCGCCCGAACCCTGACGCACGAATACCGTATTCTATGGGCATGAGCGACAAGCTGGCGATTCACGGGGGGGAGCCCGTTCGCACCAAGGACTACCCGGGCTGGCCGCAGGCGGGGCCCCGTGAAGAGGAACTGGTGCTGGAGGTGCTTCGGTCCGACCAATGGGGCGGCTACAACAAGTACGTCAGCGAATTCGAAAAGCTCTTCGGGGGCGTTCACGACGCCAAACACGCCATTGCCTGCGTGAACGGCACGATCGCCATCGAGATGGCTTTGCACGCCACCGGCATCGGGCCCGGCGACGAGGTGATCGTACCGGCGCACAGCTTCGTGGCGACGTCATCGGCCGTCTCGCGAGTCGGCGCCATTCCAGTCTTCATCGACCTAGAGCAGGATACCTACAACCTCGATCCGGCGAAGATCGAGCCCGCGCTGTCGCCCAAGACCAAGGCGATCATCGCCGTCCACTTCGGCGGGGTGATGGCCGATATGGACCGCATCGAAGACGTAGCCTCGCGCCACAACCTCGTCGTCATCGAAGACGCGGCGCACGCGCACGGTTCGGAATGGAAGGGCAAGCGCGCGGGAAGCATCGGGAGGGCCGGGACCTTCAGCTTCCAGAACACCAAGGTCATGACGGCGGGCGAGGGCGGCATCATGACCACCAACGACCATGAGGTGGCGGCCAGCGCGCGCTCCTACGCCAACTGAGGCCGCCGGCCCGGACACGGTTGGTTCGACCACTTCAAGCTGGCCTCGAACTTCCGCATCAGCGGATTCCAGGCCGCCGTGCTCGTCGCGCAGCTCGAGAAGCTGCCCGAGCAAGTGCGCCGCCGGCAGGCCAACGTCGAGATCCTCACCGAGGCGGTGAAGGCCGTGGGGATACGCTTCCAGGCCGTACCCGAGGGCGCGACGGTGCGGTCCTACTACGTCCTCTGCGGCGCGGTCAACGAGAAGGAGTTCGGCGTCAGCCGTGACGAGTTTGTCAAAGCCCTGGAGGCGGAAGGCATCCCCTGCGGCGCGTTCTACGATCACCCGCTCTACAAGAATCCGATGTACCAGTCGCTCGAGCATCGCGTCGAGCCCTGCCCGGTGGCGGAGGAAGCCTGCGCGACATCGTTCTGGCTGCCGCTCAAGACCATGATGGGCAGCGAGGAAGACACGCTGGATGTGGCCCGGGCGATCGAGAAGATCCACGGCGCTTGGAAGCCGTCCGCCCCTCCCAGCAAGGTCATGGCGAACTAGTGGGGTCTTCCTGAGGAAGCCCGGTTTCGCTGTTGTGCCCCGCCTTCATCCGATCGAGCGTCAGAAGGTTGAGAGCCAAGGCCCGCAGCCGGTGGTAGTTATCCTGGCGGACGGACCGCTCGGGCGGTATGATGCGGCGGTCGGCAAACAGCACGTAGGTCGGCTCGCCGTGCTTGTGCTTCATCGAAAACTTCTCATCGATCAACTGCTGCGCGCGGGTGAAGTAGTCGGCGGCCCAAGCCTCGCCGCTGCGCTCGAGCACGAGCAGGGTTGCGATCAGCACCTCGTCGAGCGACCACAGCGTTTTCGTGTAGTTGTATTCGCCCACTGATCGAAACTCGACATCGGTACCCGGCACCTGTTCCACAGGCCACTCGTAGCCGCCCTGGTCGACGTTGATCCACAAGGCGAGGCCGCCGTGGATCCAATCCCACCCCACGTTGAGATGACGATGGATACGCTCGGCGCAAACGCCGGCTAGTTGGTCGTCGCCGCGGCGGCGGGCCTCCTCCATCACCATCCAGAGCGTTTCGATGCTGTGGCCGAGGTTAGACTTGGTCTGCTCGCCGGGCGGGCGGGAGAAGTCGGGGTTGAGCTGTTCGTTGTTGAGCCGGATGTCCGGGTTGTAGTGCTTGTCGATGACCGCTTCGATGGAGCGGTCGGCGATTTCTGAAACCGCGGGGTCGGACTCGCGCCGAAGGAACTGGGTGGCGATGTTGACGTTGACCATCCAGAAGCCTTGTGGCCGAGTTGCTGAATGGCCGCCGGGCCGCTCGGTCTCCTCGCGGAAGAGTTGCTTGAAGAGCTTCAGCGCGAGATCGTGCGCCTCGCTGTCGCCGGCGGCGTGGGCGTACTCGAACAGGCCCTCGACCGCGAAGTAGCGGCCGTAGACGTCGCGCTCGGGTGCGAGCAGTTGCCCTTGCCGGGTCAGCATCGAAGCCCATGAGCCGTCGGGCTGCGGGAAGTGTTTGAGGAGGAAGCCCTTCGTCTTGCGGGCGACCTCGAGGACCGCCGGATCCCGCTCGAGATGGTTGTAGATGAAGCTCCACACCCACAGCCCGCGCCCCTGGAACCAGACGAACTTGTCGTCGTTGAAGCGCGCGCCGTCGTAGCCGAGCGAACATTGAAAGCCGCCCAGCTCGTGATCGATGCCGCAGCGGTTCCAGAATGGAAGCTGCTCGCCGAACAGTTCGCCGCGATAGCGCCGGCGAAGGTCGGCGAGAGAAAGGCCCGTGAGCTGGTTAAGAGCCGAAGCGGACATCGCGTTTAGTTATCGGGTGTGGTAGCTAACCGGCTTGCCGGAGTAGCGTAAGCCTCCAGGCTTGCCGAGAACCGATACCTCGGTTCTCAGGTCCTCGGGCCACAGCCACT
The DNA here is from genome assembly GCA_047516085.1 of Bryobacterales bacterium. GTDB lineage: Bacteria > Acidobacteriota > Terriglobia > Bryobacterales > UBA6623 > JAKZVK01. The sequence goes on along the minus strand of JAKZVK010000021.1, from coordinate 1,151 downwards.
GCTCGGTGGTTTGCCATCCTGAGTCCCGACGAATCGAGACTCGGCAAAGCTGGAGCTTTACGCCACGCCTCCGCTGCAACTCGACCCCGAGCCGGCCGTACAGCCGTAGCAGTGCTGGCCGGTCACGATGCGGCGCGCGTCGAGCGTGCCGAGTACGAAATCTCGGATGTGCGTGGGGGCCCCGAAGCCGACCGGCAGATCAAGCATCTGGTTGAAGTCGCAGTCGTAAAGAGCCCCGTCCCAGCCGACCGAAAGCATGGTACGGCACATGACGCCCGAGGCTGCGGCCGGGTTGTAGGCCTGAACCAGCCGCTGCATGTAGCGGTCGTAGTTGTTCGTCCGCAACAGGAACTCGAGGAAGCGGCTGATCGGCATGTTGGTGATGGCGTAGAGCGAGTTGAAGACGACGCCGTAGCGCGTGTCGAGCTCGCGCTTGAAGTCGGCCTCGATCGCCGCTTGCGGCGGCGGTAGGAACGCGCCGACCGGGTTGTAGACGAGGTTCATCGTCAACCCGGTCCCCTCCTGGCCGTACCCCAACCCGTTCAGCTTCTTCAACGCGTCGATCGACTTGTCGAACACCCCCTCACCTCGTTGCGCGTCGGTTTGCGCGGCCAGGAAGTACGGCAGGCTTGCGACGATCTCGACGTGGTTGTGTGCCAAGTACTCGGCCAAATCGGCTTGGGACGGCAGCAGCAGCACGCTCAGGTTGCAACGGTCCATCACGTGGCGATTGAGCTTGCGGGCTTCATCGACCAGGAAGCGAAACTGCGGATTCAACTCCGGGGCGCCGCCTGTGATATCGACCGTGGGGATGCCGGTCTTCGCCAGCGCCTCGACGCACCACTCCGCCGTCTCGCGTGTCATGAGCTCTTTGCGGTCGGGCCCGGCGTCGACGTGGCAGTGCTGGCAGGTTTGATTGCACAGCTTGCCGACGTTGACCTGGAACACCTCGATGCCGGTGGCCGTCAGCGGATGAAGGCCCGACGCGGCCAGGGCGTCGTCGAATCGCTTGACCGACGCCGTCGAGTTGTTGAGCACGCGGAGCTGCTCGGGGCTCGACGCCAGCGCGTGGTTGCGGTAGATCAGGCTCTCGGTCAAGCGCTTCTCACATGCTGAGTTTTTCAGCGATGTTGCGGCACTGCACGCCGTGC
>JAKZVK010000020.1:0-5125 GCA_047516085.1 Bryobacterales bacterium | reverse complement strand
GTATGGCTCGGCACGGTGGAGTGCTAAGCGATACGTGGCCGGGTGAAGAAGGGGGGCGTGGCGTAAGCCTCTAGCAGCCCGTGGCAAAACCGAGAACCGCGCGGATCGCAATGTAGGGGCACGGCATGCCGTGCCCGCCTGCTCGACCGACCGCAACATGTAGGGGTATCAAACAAACTTGACAAGAAACCATGCTTTCACCACGGGCTGCTAGGCTTGCCGAGAACCGATTCCTCGGTTCTCAGGGCAGCTATCAACCGCGGCTGCTCGGTCGGTCGCGGTCCTGAGTCCCGAAGAATCGAGACTCGGCAAGGCTGGAGCCTTACGCCACATCGCGCTATGACACTTCATCCTCGATACCCCGCGTGCGGGCGGCGGGAATAGAATGGGCGAGATCTGCGTTTCAATGGTAACGACTTGGCCGAGTGCGCCGAATGAATAGACAGATGCTCGTCAAACAGATACTGGGAGGTCATCATGAAACTGACACGGCGACAACTCACGCTGGGCACGGCCGCCCTGTTCCTTGGGGCGAGTGCACAGGCTGGGAAACGCAAGAGGTTCGAAGTGGAACGTACTGACGAGGAGTGGCGCCGGCTGCTGACGCCGGAGCAATATTCCGTTCTGCGAAAGCAAGGCACCGAGCGCGCCGGGACCAGTCCGCTCAACCGCGAGAAGCGCGCCGGAACGTTTCAGTGCGCCGGATGCGATCTGCCGGTGTACTCGTCAGAAACCAAGTACGAGAGCGGCACCGGTTGGCCGAGCTTCTGGCAACCGATCGACAACGCCATCGGGACAACCGAGGACCGGGGGTTCTTCATGACCCGTACGGAAGTTCATTGCCGCCGCTGCGGCAGCCACTTGGGCCACGTCTTCAACGACGGCCCTCAACCGACCGGGCTACGCTATTGCATGAACGGCGTCGCCATGAAGTTCGAGCCCGGCGGTGCTGAGGCATCCGGTTCGTAGCACTGTCCGACGTACAACGGCGTCGACTCATGGGTCGACTCACAGGGAGGTTCCATTCATGCGTTATCGCGATATCGTCAAACTGCTGGCCGTGACCGTGGGGTTGACGGTGGTGGCCTCGGTTTCGGGGGCTGCTCCGAAACAAGACCAGAAGGAACAAGGCGGGAAGGCCGTGGCCATCTTCGCCGGCGGCTGCTTCTGGTGCATGGAGCCTCCGTTCGACAAGCTCGACGGCGTGCTTTCGACCACGTCGGGCTATACCGGCGGCCCCGAAACCAACCCCACTTACAAGCAGGTTTCCTCGGGGAGGACCGGGCACCGCGAGGCCGTCCGCATCGAGTACGACCCGAAGCGTGTCGACTACGCCCGCCTGCTCGATGTCTTCTGGCGCAACATCGACCCGCTCGACGGACGCGGCCAGTTCTGTGACAAGGGCCGCCATTACACCTCGGCCATCTACGCGCTCGATGACGAGCAACAGGCCGCGGCAGAGGCGTCCAAAGCGGCGGTCATGGCCGCGGGCAAGTTGAAGGGCGAGATCCGCACCGAGATCCTGCCGGCAGGCGCTTTCTACGCGGCCGAGGACTACCATCAGGACTACTACACCAAGAACCCCGTCCGGTACAAGTATTACCGCTGGGGCTGCGGCCGCGACGCGCGCCTCAAGAAGCTTTGGGGCGACCAGGCGGGTCACTGAGCGCACGATTCACCCTGACCTGGTTGCAGCCCCCGGGGTTTTCGGGTCCCTGGATCGGACTCCCACAGCGGTAGGCAAGCGAGGGATCAGAGAGAGACGGGCGAAGGGGGTTACGAGGTCCTGTAAGCAAGGAAGGCGAATGAAGCAAGCCATCGGCTATGTGGCTGTGGTCGTTGAGGACTACGACGAAGCGATCAGGTTCTACGTTGACACCCTTGGCTTTCGTCTCGTCGAAGATACGTTCATCGAAGCCCAAAACAAACGCTGGGTTCTGGTTGCTCCGCCCGGCTCGACCGAGTCGAAGTTGCTGCTGGCGCGCGCCGTGGGGACGGAACAGTCGTCGCGGATTGGCAATCAAACAGGTGGTCGTGTGTTCCTGTTTCTTCATACAGATGACTTTTGGCGCGATTTCAACGCCTACAAGAGCAAAGGCGTCGTCTTCGTGCGCGAGCCTATCCAAGAGAGCTACGGTACGGTCGCTGTTTTCAAGGACCTCTACGGCAATCTCTGGGACCTGCTGCAACTCAAGGAGTAAGGAGAGTGGAGCGGTCGCTGCTCCCCGCCGCTACTGCAACGCCGATCGCTGCAACTACAGAAGAAGTGGCGGGCCTTCATGTGCACGCATGGCGCCGGCACTTGCTACTTCACGAAGTCTTTTTCGAAGAGGCGGCACTTGAGGTCGCCTTGCATCGTGGTGATCCAGAGTTCGCCGGGGCGGCGTTCGTGGATCCAGGGGTAGGAGACGCGCTTCGTCGCGTCCTTGTGGCGGGCGATGACGACCGAGTCGGTCCAGGTCTTGCCGTCGTTGCCGGAGAAGGCGAGCGAGAGCTCGGAGCGCTCCCAACTGGCGAGCGTCTCGGACCGGGCGCCCCCGCGGCGCTGGGTCGAGTTCTTGCCCTCGAGGTACAAGCGGTTCCAGGTCATGGCGAGGCGGCCGCTCTCAAGACGCGTTAGGTAAGCCGGCGAGCTGCTGGCGTCGATGTGGGTCGGCCGCATCTCGCGCCAGTATTGCCCTTGATCGTCGGAGAATGCTTCCCAGAAATAGTCGAGGTTCGTGCGAAGCAGCATCCAGAGGCTGCGGTCGCGGCGCTCGATGATGGTGGCCTCGATCGCGCCATCGTGGTGGCCGTGGCCGCCAAGGTCGAGGATGTTGCTCGGCTTCCAGGTCTTGCCGTCGTCGTCGGACGAGAAGGTGCGCGTCACGTGGCGCGGCGGGTTGTCAGTCAGGAACTGTGCGACGAAGACAACGCGGCCCGAGGTCGTCTGGATGATGTCTCGCACGGCACCGCACCAGCCGCCTTGGACGCGTTGGGCGTCCTGCCAAGTGCGTCCCTCGTCGAGGCTGCGGACGGTCCAGGTGTCGAGGCGGACGTCGCGGTCGGGGGCGTTCTTGGCGTCGTCCCAGCCCCAGTTGCGCGAATTGAGATTCATGAAGCCGAGGATGATCGCACCGTCGCGCGTGCGCGTGAGCACGCGTTCGTTGCTAACTTTCAGGTCCGGTCCGTTGGGGAACAGGGGGACCGGGTCGAGCCAGGTTTGGCCGTCGTCGGTGGTGATGTATGCGTGTTTGCCTTCGACGGTTAGGGCGCTGCCGTCGGCGAGCCTTGTGTAGGGGGCGGCTTTGATTTGCGGCATGGCTTGGACGCGCGGCTCGAGGCGGATGTCGTCGGCGCCGAGGACAGGGTGGGCCGCTGCCAGGATGGCGACGATGGCGAGCGAACGGAGCAGGTTGTATTCGGGTTGGTTGGTTTTGATTGCTGGGCGCATGGGCCTACCTCGAGAGTCGACTGACCGTGGGTGCACAGCCCGCGCGTGGAACGTTGGCGCCGAGGCCGATCCTCAGAGCCGGCGGGTGGCGGATTGACTTCATCATTGGCGTTCGGGACACGGGCACTGCGGTGATACGTTTCCGAAGGTCGATTTGATCATCGGATAGTATAGCCTCCGGTAAACCCGCGTAGATTAGAGCAGAGGAGGTTCAAACCAGTCACTGGCGTGCCTACTCGGTTGCTCGGGGTCGCAGATTCGTCGTCCCGGGGGCCGCCCCGTGGGTTGGCTATCCGGGTTCCGGCAGGCGGACGCTAGAGTGGTGGTGACCGGCCTCATGGTGGTTCTCAAGCACGAACCGGGCGCGTACCGAAGCGATCCGGGTGTCTATTTTCAATCACTTCGCCGATGGCGTTGCGCTTGCATCAGCTGTTTGGCGAAGATGATTGGCGAGGCTAGGGCGACATCTGGACAAGAAACCTGATTGCGAACGGAGCGAGCTACGATGAACAGCCTTCTTGGCCGCCGGGCGGCGGTTTTGGCGATCTCTCTGCTGGTACTCACCCTTCTGGTTTCACCGCGCCTCGGCAGGGCCCAAGACGATGCCGTGGGCATCTATCCGCGCGAGGGCGTCACCGCCTACCCGGCGCACACGCCGGCCGGGAACCCGCGAGTCGGCGCGCAGTTGCTTACGTGCGAGGAAGTGGACAAGCGCTTGTACACGCCATTCGGCAAGGAATATTGGGACCGCTACTACGTCGTCGAAGTCGGCATCTATCCGGATGGTCGACAGGCGCTCAAGGTGAAACGGGGCGATTTTCGCTTGCGGGCCGGCGGCAAGTCGATCAAAGCAGCGCATCCGACCGCAGTCGCGAGATTCTTCCACCAAACCGCGCCGCCCCGGCCCGGCATCTACAGCGAGCGCGAGGGGGAGCGTACCATCGGATGGAACACGCAGCAAGGTACCTTCACCCGCGAGCGCGACCGCGCCACCATCGGCAACGGCCGCCCCGTCGACGACATCGACTTGCACCGCATGGACGAGCGGTTCCGCCGTACCTCGTTTTCCGAGGACCCCACGCACGAACCTGTCGCCGGGTATCTTTACTTCCCGGTCAAGTCCGACGACCGCCCGACTGACGTGCAACTCGTTTACAAGCGGGCATCCGGCTCGACGACTCTTGACCTGGCTCACGGCCGCTAAGGCTCACCGTAGCGGGTCGCGGTGCCGGTAGGTGGCGCAAACTTTCGGCCAGCCGGGCCCCGATTCTTCAGGACTCGGGGCCGCAATTCTCCCTTACCGCCCGAGACTAGAAGGCAGTTCGTTGCAACTCGGCAAGAGCGAGTGAAGCTCGAAATGGGAGTCTGGCTACGACAAGACATCGACCGAACAGCATCCGCTCCACACCGCGATGCGCGGCGGAAAAACTCAACGTGCTCGGTCGATGACGGTCCTACCAGCGCGAGCCGCGGTCCCGGCCACCACCACCGCCGCCACCACGGCCACGGCCACCGCCGTAGCCGCCACCGCCGCCCGACGGCTTGGGCCGTGCTTCATTCACGTTGAGGGCGCGACCGCCCAGTTCAGTGCCGTTTAGTTGAGCAATGGCTTTTTCGGCAGCGTCCTTCTCCGTCATTTCGACGAAGGCAAAGCCGCGGGGCTGGCCCGTGTCACGATCCGTAACGATGTTC
>JAKZVK010000019.1:0-3822 GCA_047516085.1 Bryobacterales bacterium | reverse complement strand
TGGACTTGGGGCCTAAGGGCGCCACGCGCCTGAGCCAGTACACCTCCCACAGACGGCTCACCTTGTTCCTGTCGGGAACATCCGCCCACCCGCGTTCCTTCATTGCCTGATTGGCATACAGAACACTCAGACCGGTCATTCACCTCTCCCACTTTTTATGAGTCACTTGCGGGGGTTATTAGGTAGCTAACCCTGCCGGCGCACCCGCGTGATCCGATGCGCGGGGACATCGTGGAAGAGGTCCTCCGTGCCATGCTCTTTCACTGGACGTATACAAGACATAGAATCAGACACGGGATACGACACACGCAGGCGCTCGTCTGACGGCGCCCGTGACGGTGTGTCGCAAACGACCGTTTACGACACACGGGCTGATCGGCTACGCCCGTGCAGGCCCTCGTCGGCAACGGCGCAGGACGCACCCACCATCAGCTCCTGAACGGCGCCGAGGCCACGGTGAACGCTGGCGGTAGTCCGGTTTTTGCGGGTTCGCGGGTCCGGGGTCGGGCCGTCAGGAAAAGAGCCGCTTCAGCGCCTGCAGCGCGAACAGCAGCACCATCGGCGAGAGATCCAGGCCTCCGATCGGCGGGAGCACCCGCTGAATCGGCGCGAGCACCGGATCTGTGAGCCTCCGCACGATCATCGCCAGCGGACTTCGCCGATCCACCGGTACCCAGGACAGGATGACGGCCGCCAGCACAACGAGCGAGTAAAAGTCGATGAGCCTGACTATCAGCATGGATGGGGAGCGACCTACACGCTAGCGGGCTGCACCCGCCAACAGCGCCATCGGGACCGCAAGCGCCAGCCAGCCGAGCACGGCGGTCAGGATGGCCTTGCCGGTGCTGAAGTCGAGCGCCTGTCGGATCGCCATAATACCCGCGATCAGCACCCAGACCGTGATCCCCAGCCGAATCAGGCCGCCCACGCCGGGCACGATCGCGAAAATTGCCAGCACCGCCGGACTCTGCGCGAATCCGAGCGTACGGAGGAGTTCGCCCCACGTGGCGGTCCCGCCGAGAATCTTGTCGCCGATGACGTAGGTGACGCCGGACCAGATCAACCACCCGAGCAGCGCCGCGATAATCCCGGCGAGGATGCCCGGCACGCCTTGTGTCGCCGAGCCGATTCCCTGGGCGACGGCCACGATGGCAACGACGGTCGCGGCCTGGCCCGTGGCGCTCGCATCGGCCTCGACTTCTTCGTAGATCTGCGGGTCGAGCAGCGCCGCGCGCTTCATCCGCTCGATCATCGGCCGTCCCGCGTTGGTATCCGTCATAGGCCACCTCCGCCATATCCGTGCATCGGGACTCGTCCGGCGACGAGCTCGTGTTGGACCGCTATGGGGCTTCTTATGAGGATTTTGCGTTCTGTCATCCGGCGATTCCCGCGAACTCGCGACGCTCGCGGGCGGTCTCCGCAAAGGCCCGGATGGCGCTGGTCTTGAATAGTAGCATCACCTCGGTGGTGGATGCGCCCCTGGGCGAACTACTATTCGCCGCTGGCACCGCCACCGGGCCACTTCGAGCGCACGTTATCTAAATGTCCCTGTTCGCGACCTGCGGCCTTTTGATCCTCGCTGTCGCCGCTGGCGCCTGGTTCCGCAAAAGGGCCTTGTATCGCAAGTTGTACCGACAGGCGGTCGAGCAGGGTGACGCTTCGGCGCAATACGCCATCGGGATGAGGTACGCAGAAGGGCTCGGCGTACAGCGGGATGACATTACCGCCGTCGCTTGGTTCCGTAAGGCCGCTGAGCAGGGGCACGCCGACGCACAGGACCGGCTCAGGATCATGTATGCAGAGGGGCGCGGTGTGCCGCCGGATGCCGCCGAAGCCGTCGCCTGGTTCAACCAGGCGGTCGAGGTCGAGCGATGCCACGCCGACGCACAGTTCATACTCGGGAGGATGTACGCAGCAGGCGCGCCGAAGAAAGACACTGAAGCCGGCGTGTGGTTCCGTCAGGCGCGAGCGCCTAACTCGTTGAAGCGCCGGGCTGGGTCGGGTTATTCCGACCCGGGCCCAATCTTACACTTCCCCAAAATCTTGCAGCCCGAGGACCTGGTGAAATTTCCTCGGGACAAACCGCGCCTTAAGGAAATTTTCTCGAGGCGCGTGGGGCGAAAGCTGATGCGCCGCCAGGTCCCCGCTCAGAACTGCTCTCGTGACCCTTCCCGTGTCCCAAGAACGTGGTCACGGAGTTGTGACAGCCCTCTTGGTCACGTGTCACACTTTTCGGCCCTCTCGTGTCACAACAAAAGCCCGAAAAAAGCCCATTTTTAACGCCGTCCCCTCAATGGCTGTGACCAACCATTGAGGAACAGCGTGACCAGAGCGACCACCCCCCAAAAGTCCCTTTTTGGGTCACGCCGATGGAACATTGCCCCTGTCAATGTTCCACGCCACGAGGGGTCGCTCTGGTCTGATTTATCCCTCCGGGAAGGGGGAGAAAACCGGACCGCCGCACCACCCGCCAGGCGAGCTCCACCGCAGTGATCTCGCCTGGCCGCGCGGGAGTAGAGTTGAGCCACAGGACCATCATTTATTTTCGAGAAAGGCTTTCATGAAGACTCTTGATGAAGTTCTTACCAAATACGGGCACAACTGGCTGCGGCAGTCCCGGAAGGACCAAGACTGTCAGATGGTTCACTTAGTCGACGTGGGAGCGCTGCAGGACTGCCTGCGCGGCTCGCCCAAGGTGCAGGGCGGCGGGTTCACGAGCGGTCAATCCGTTCCGATGTTCGAGAGCGACATCATCGACTTCGTTGAAAACCGGAAGACGGCCTTCGAGATCAACCAACTGGGTAGGGCTAAGCGCATGGAAACCCCTTGGCCGACAGTTATTCAGCCGTTGGATTAGCCGTCCCACTGGGCCGCGAGGATGCCCCAGAAGCGCCGTCCGGCCGTCAGGATGGCCGAGACAGGACCTGTCGGCCATAAGCGCACTCTGAGCCGCAGCAGGCGGGCAGAGTCACCCGCAGGGCCGGAGCGTAGCGGAGGACGGCGTAGCCGTTGACCTGGCCGACGGCGAAGGCTAATCCGGTTCGTTTGTGGTGAGTGTTTAAGCGAAGCCAAAGATTAACAGGCGATAGCCTGTACGTACTTGCTGGGTACGTACTACTTGTTCTGATCTACAACCTGGGCTGCTCATGATTCGACGAGGCGCGGGATGCACGGCAGCGACGGTGAGAGAACCAACACGCCCAGGTCCGTGCGGTACTGCATTCCCGGCCACGCGCTTTTGATTTTCACTAGCTCGCGCAGACAGTCCTTGCGAAAGTTATCGACTGTCACCCGGTCGCTTGCCTTCGACGGGTCCACGCCGAACTGCCGATAGAGCGCCTTCCATGACAACCGCAGCGGAGCCTTGAGCGTGAACGTGCGATAGGTCAGCCACAGGTAGAGGTCGAGACCCAGCGACGACCGTTTAATCTCGCGCAGGATGTTCATGTCGAGCGGGACCGGATGGCGAATCACTTCTTCGAAAAACTTTGCACCCAGTTCGATTTTGCTCTCCCACAACGAGCGTTCCTCTGGGCGCTTAAAGTTCCACCAGAATTCCCCACCTTCGGCAATGGTCGACGACATGAACCGCTTGCCGTGTTCGTCCTCGTACGTCAGGGATACCGCTGCGTTGAATAACCGGTCCATCTGATTTCGCAAACGAATCCGGCCCGCGCCTCAGCTGCTTTCGAGTCCGAGTTTCCGCATGAACGCCGAGAGCGAATCCTCGAGCACGAGCACGGGGTTTTGCGTGCGAACCGCCTCCGTCGTGACCCAGGCCAGGAGCAAGCGCGGCAGGGGACCGTAGGGCAGCTTCACCGT
>JAKZVK010000018.1:0-3057 GCA_047516085.1 Bryobacterales bacterium | reverse complement strand
GACGACCGAGCTGTTGCAACCCACCTACTTGCGGCGCACTTCGATCGAGTTCGGCGTTGGCGACGAGTATGAAGTCACGCCCAATCTCACGGCCACGTTGCGGCTCAACGTCGACATGTCGAGCCCGCGGGTTGAGAAGTTTGACCGGCAGTCGACGGTGGACGTCGCGGAGATCAATCCCGAAAACGGCAAGCCTGGAGCGCTGATCTTCGCCGGCTACGACGGGCAGGGCCGTGCGTTTCAGCCCTACCGCACGCGGCTCGAGCCTAGGCTCGGGCTGGCGTGGAGCCCGACAGACGCCCGCGACACCGTCGTGCGCCTCTCGGCCGGGCAGTACCACTCCAACCTCAGCATCAGCTCAGGCACCTTCGGCACCCAAGGCTACATGGCGCGGCGCACTCTCATCTCCGCCAACCAGCAGCTCGAGCCGGCGGTCACGTTGCAGCAGGGCGTTCCCGAGATGGAGCATCCGCTGCCGGACCTGCGGCCGGACGCCGCCAACAACACTGACCCCGACTTCATCCCGCATACCAGCCGCCAGCCTCGCTACCGCTTTGGCTCGCTGCGGGTCGAGCGGCGGTTGCCGCAAGGATTCACCGTGCGTGCCGGCGCTGAGATCTATCGCGGAAAGGATATCTTGCTCGGCGACAGCTCGGTCGGTGTGAACGCAATCTCACTCGACGCTCTCTCCTACCGCGACACCCTCAACGACGAGGAGTTCCGCCGAACGCTGCGGCCCTTCCCGCAGTTCCAGAACTTCCAGACCAACGGGCAGTTCCCGCTCGGGCGCTACAAGTACCAGGGGGCGGATTTCGGGGTCCAGAAGCGGGCTTCGCACGGGCTGACGCTCGACTTCTCCTACTCGCTGATTCGCCAGTGGGACGATTACTCGGGGCCGGGCGTGCAGGACTACTTCAACCGCGACAACGAGTGGTCGCTGTCTCGGGGGACGCGGCCGCACCGCCTCTCGCTCAGCTACGCCTACGAGCTTCCGTTCGGCAAGGGCAAGAGCATGCTGAGCGATTCGAAGCTGCGTCACGTTCTGGGGAACTGGTCCCTCAGCGGGTTCACTCGCTGGAGGAGCGGCGACCCGATTGCTCTGCGGCCGGAGTTCAACAACACCGGCGGCGTCGTGCGCTTCCTGCGCGTGAATGCTGTGCCGGGCGTGGACGCGCACGTGGCAAACCCTGGGCCGGAGATGTACTTCAACCCGGCGGCGTTTGTCGATCCGCCGGACTTCTCAATCGGCGACGCCTCGCGCACCCATGGGACGTTGCGCAACCCTGGCTGGAATAATCACGATGTGTCGTTGACCAAGCGCGTTCCGTTGTCGGGCGAACGCAGTATCGAACTGTTGTTCCAGGGCTTCAACTTCCTCCACCATGGCAACTGGAACGATCCGGATCCGGTGATCGGCCCGTCGGACGCGCCGAACGTCAATGCCGGCAGGATCATCGGCTCGAATGGCGGGCGGGTGGTCCAGCTCGGCATGAGGTTCAATTTTTGAGTCTCGGCCTTCGGGTCCGGCGCGAGGCCGGACGGCTCCTTCCCGTAGCGCTCGTTTTTCTGTTTCAGCTCTTGCTGGCCACCGGTGCGGCCCAAGGCGAACTGAAGGTCCCGGTGTGGGCCAAGGACGCGGAGGGGAACTTCCTCACCGACATTCCGCAAACGGAGTTACGCGCCTGGTTGGAGGATAAGGCGGTCGAGATCAAGTCCCTGCACGCGCCCGCCGGCAACTTGATCCTACTGATCGTCATGGATGTCGTCGGCGACCTGACACGCATTGACGCGGCGCGCGAAGCGCTGGGTGAGGCGTTGAAGGGCTTCGGTCCGCGGGAGTTCGCCGGCCTGTTGCGGGCGCAGGACGGCCTGCAGGTCGTCGAAGAGCCGACCGCCGATCGCGAGACGCTCACGGACAGTCTCATGGCCATGCCGGTATCGGGCTTTCCGGGCCTGCTCGAGTCGATCGAGGAGGCGGCGACGCTCGGCGACCGAATGATGCGCGCCTCCGACGTTCGCGTCGCCGTGCTCTACATCACCGACGGCAGCATCTACGAGTACCGGGGCGACTACACCAACCCCGTCATCAATCCCAGTGACGGCGGCGATCTGAGCCGGCGATTTCGCGACCGTCTGATCCAGGAGCAGATCAAGCGCACGCTTGAGAAGTTGATCGGCGCCTGGACGCCGTTGTTCTTTCTGCATCTCGAGAACCGCCGCGACAACCTCAACATCGTCTACCAGAACGGCCTGACGCAGTTTGCCCAGGCCACCGCCGGCGAAGTGCTCTTTTGCGACAGCGTGGCGCAGATTCCCACCTACCTCCAGCAGTTGATCGAGCGCATTCGAACCCTGCATCTGCTCACCATCGAGACACCCATCGAGACAGCGGGCCGCGTACGACTAAAGGTCGAAAGCGAAAGCGCGGTGGAGCTGATCCATCGCGAACAGTTCGAGATCGCCAAGCCGGACTAACCGAGCCGTGACCGTCAGGGAGCGGTCCGGCACGAAACCTGACGTCACGCCAAAGTGCATCGGGGGCAGACAAACTGCCGCCTTTTCAGCCCATCCACTACGCCGCCTCGTCTGCCCGCAAGAACCGAAAGTCGCACCCCTCATGCGCCTGGGTCACCTCGTTGAGGAACAACTTGCCGTACCCCCGCCGGTAATGCGGCGGCCGCCGCTCCATCGCATCAAGCCGCCGCTGAATCTCGTTCGCTTCAACACGCAACTCGACCTTGCGGCCTGGCACGTCAAGCTCAATCTCATCTCCGGTCTGCACTGCGGCCAGCGGCCCTCCAATGGCGGCTTCCGGTGACACGTGCAGCACGTCCGTACCGAAGCTGGTGCCGCTCATGCGCGCGTCGCTCACACGCACGATGTCCTTGACGCCACGCTTGAGCAGCTTGGCCGGAATCGGCAAGTGGCCCCACTCGGGAAAGCCGGGTCCGCCGGTCGGCCCAGCGTTCTTCAACACCAGCACGGAGTTTTCGTCGATCTCGAGATCATCGTCGTCGATGTGGGCGCGCAGTTCTTCGTAACGCTCGAAGACGACAG
>JAKZVK010000017.1:0-3505 GCA_047516085.1 Bryobacterales bacterium | reverse complement strand
GGGCGCTGGAGTGGAACCTCAACCGCAATGAGACGAGTGTACGGCTGATGGAGTTGGGGCGCCTCTACCGCGGCGGCAAGGGCGAGTACGACGAGCCGCGCGTGCTGACACTGGGGGCCACGGGGCTGGCGGCGCCCGAGTAGATCGGCCATACCGGTAGGCCGTTCGATTTTTATGAGTTGAAGTCCGACGTGGAGGCGGTGCTGGCGAACTTCGATGTCCGCCCGAGCTACGAGGCGAACGACCTGCCGCCGTATTACCTAGCTGGGCGCGCAGCCCGCGTCGCCGACGACGGTCAGGTGCTCGCCTACTTCGGCGAGGTGGACCCGCGGTCGCTCGAGAGCCGCAAGATTCGTCAGCCGGCCTTCGTCGCCGAGATCTTCCTCGATCCGCTCAAAAAGGATTCATTGCGGCGGTCGAAACACCAGGCCTTGCCACGGGTGCCGGCGGTGCATCGCGACTTTTCGCTGTTCGTGCCGGAGGGGACAGCGTTCGAAGACATCCGCACAGCCGTTGGCAAGCCGGAGTTTCTGGTCTTGCTCGAGCCGCGGGAAGTCTTCCGTGGAGAGCAGGTGCCCGACGGATTCTACAGCCTGTTGCTGCGGGCGGCTTGGCAAAAGAGGACCGAGAGCCTCACCGATGAAGAGGTGAACGGCTACGCCGAGCAATTGCTGGCGACCCTGACGGGAAAGCTAAAGGTGCGGCAACGCAAGTAGCCTTGGTTATCCCTGGCTAGATTACCTAGCCCAAACTCTCACGACGTGGCGAGGAAGCAACCGAGCCGTGACCGTAAGAGAGCGGTCCGGCACGAGCCCTCGCGCCACTCCAAGGCTTCTAGATTCTGCGACTCCGCCACTCACTACGCGACAGTCGAAGCACGCCACAGGGCCGCCACGACATCGTTGCGCTCGATTGTCGTGCTCGAGCCTTTCACGCACTTAGCCTCGCCACGTGGAGAGAACCTTAGGCTAGGGCTAGAGGCCTTCGAGTCGAGTCAGGGTTCGCGCCGGACCGCTCCCTTACGGTCACGGCTCGGTTGGTTCGCCTTCTGCGTTACGATATGGAACTAGCTGAGTTCGGAGTTGCTATGGACCACGAAGAAGACCCGCAAGAAATCGCGCAAGAGCCAACCTCGGAAGGCCTGGCTTCGCTCGAGCGCTTGGAGAGCCGTATTCTCGGCACCATCGAGCAGCTCCGCGAAGCGCGCCGCGTCCAGGCGCAGGCAGAGGAGGACGCAGCTCATCACAAGGGCCTGCTTGACGGCAAGGATCAGGAGATCGAGCGTCTGACGAGCGAGTTGGAGCAGGCCCGCGCCGAGCGTGTTGACGTCAGCAACCGCATCGAGTCGTTGCTCGAACAGATTGACGCCGTCAGCGGGACGTAGAGCAAGAGGCGGAAGAGGGGCCATGAGCGTCGGAACCCAGATACAGATCTTCGGACAGAGCTATCACATTCAGGGCGGAAGCGATCCCACCCAAACGCGCGAGGCCGCCGAAGTGGTGGACCAGAAGATGGGCATGATCGCCTCGCAATTGCGCTCGCCGGACGGTTACGGCATCGCGGTGCTGGCGGCGCTTCACCTGGCCGACGAGTACATCAGCATCCGCCGCAAGCTCGAAGCCCTCGAAGAACAGGTTGAGTCCAAGAGCCGCCACATCGCCGAACTCCTCGACGAGATAGAAGCCGACTCATCGTATCCGGCGGCAAGTTAAACGGCCTGTAGGAACGGGTACGCAACCCACCCGCGAACTTCCTCGCTCGCTTCCCCCACCCGCTCTCATGAAAATCCTTTTCGTAGGCGACGTCGTCGGGAAACCGGGCCGCCGCATCGTGCGGGAGCGCTTGCAAGAGATCGTCGATCACAAAGACATCCACCTCGCCGTCGTTAACTGCGAGAACGCCGCCGCCGGCTACGGGATCACGGCCAAGCTCGCCGACGAGCTGTTCGACACCGGCGCCGACATCCTTACTTCGGGCAACCACGTCTGGGACAAGAAAGAGATCCTCAACTATCTGCCTACCCACCCGCGCCTGCTGCGGCCGGCGAATTACCCTGACCCCTTACCGGGCAGTGGGCTGTTCGTGGGCAACACGGCGCACGGCGTGCGCTACGCGGTCCTCAATCTGCAGGGGCGCACCTATCTGCCCGCTATCGACAGCCCCTTCCACAAGGTGGACGAGTTGCTCAACTCCCTCGATGAGACGGTGAAGGTGCGCTTCGTCGACTTTCACTCCTAGGTGACCAGCGAGAAAATCGCCTTCGGGTGGTACCTGGACGGCCGCGTGTCGGCGATGATCGGGACGCACACGCACGTGCCCACCGCCGACGAGCGCGTCCTGCCCGGCGGGACGGCTTACCTCACTGACGCCGGCATGACCGGCCCCTACGACTCGGTCATCGGCATGGATAAGGAGGCCTCGATCCGGCGCTTTCTCGAGGCCGTCCCGATACGTTTCGAGCCGGCCCGCGCGGATGTACGCCTCTCCGCGGTGATTGTCGAGGTGGACGAGTCGAGCGGTAAGGCGACGTCGATCGAGCGGATGATGGTCCGCGCCGACGATTAGCCGCTGCAAGGGTGGGGCGGCTGCAAACGAGGCACGTTGCCCTACCTACCCTGCACCGGCTATCCGAAAAAGCCAGCCCGATACAAGGCTGACAAGCCAGCGCCACGTCAACCGACGGGGCTGGAGGAGGAAAACTGGTGCCGGAGAGCGGACTCGAACCGCTGACCTAGGGATTATGAGGCCCTCGCTCTGACCACCTGAGCTACTCCGGCACGGGGAAGGGAACCCATCTTCATCGTATCGGTCGCGTTTTCAAGGTGTCAAACGCGAGCCCCATCGGCCCGTACCGGTAGTGACCCGAGTTGACCGTCCTCTTCGAAACTTCTCTACCATCGCTGAACACCCTCCGCTCCGTTTGAATAGCCGAACGCTGAAAGCAAGGCCGAAGCCTTCGAGATCGTAGCCCGAGAAGGTATGCTGCCAAGGACGTTGGCTGATTCGTTTCATCAGGCCGCGCGGTTTCGCAATCTAGTTACCCACCAGACAACGAGAGTGGATGACGACGTGGTGTATGATGTTTTCACTGAGCAGTTCGGTGATTTCGAACAGTTTGCGGCACATGTCGCCCGGTGCCTCGGACGGCGTCACGACGAAGACAAATAGTGACGAACGGAGCATGAAACGAGGTAGAACATCCAACAGCCCTACCCGCCGCGAGATGCTTTTCCATGCGGCCAACGGCTTCGGCGGGCTGGAGCTGGCCGCGATGCTCGCCGAAGACACCGCGGCGAAGGACAACCGAAGCTCCTCGGCCGATCCGCTGCAAGCCCGCCCGCCGCACTTCGCGCCGAAGGCCAAGTCCGTCATCTTTCTCTTCATGGACGGTGGCCCGTCGCACGTCGATCTGTTTGACCCCAAGCCCAAGCTGCGCGAGATGAACGGCGAGCCCTTGCCGCTCAAGATGGCGCGGACAGCCAACACGTCGAACAACAAGCTGCTG
>JAKZVK010000016.1:0-2676 GCA_047516085.1 Bryobacterales bacterium | reverse complement strand
CTCACGCTTGTCCGCGGATTCCACCAGGTGGGCGAGCGAAACCCAGGGCTCCTCTTCGAGCAAGCGCAGGAACGACGGAACCGGCGCGCCCAGGTGAACACGGCCGTCGCTGACCACCCAACGCGACAAGTATTCGGCCAGACCCTCCCGAAACCAGGTCGGATGATTGCCCCCGGCGGTGAGCTGGTGCACCTGCTCGTGGGCCAACGCAACCAGCACGTTCCCCGGTGCGTCCCAGGCAAGGACGATGTAATCGCGGTCCGCGCCGGTCTGAAAGAAGCCTCTGGGGAAGCGTGGCCGCGGTTCGGGGATGGGTCGCTGCGACTCCATCTCCGCTACATCACGATAAAGGAGCACGGTCAGCGGCCCGGGCGCCCGGCGGCGAGGCCGCAATCCCAGGTTGGTATAGAGCGCTCTGGCTTGCTCCAGGTGAACGGCGGCAGCCTTGGCAAACAGCGGCCCCAACTCAGTGACGACGCGAACATGCTCCGTCCGGGCCTCGACGCCGCCTCGCAAAGGAAGACCGCACATCAAGACGATGGCTGCTGCCACTAGACGCCGCATGCCTTCTTATAGTTTTACCAAGGCTGGGACGATCGGAGGGTTGACGGGTGATGTTTCCAACTATTGAGCCACTTTCCAAGCGGGCTTTTCCCGCCGCGATTATGGTACGCTATCAAACAGTGAAATTGTTTCAAACATTTGTGGCCATGAATGTTTTGGCCATGATGTCATCGGCTGCCGCGGCCCCGCGTTTGAGCCTGCGCGCGGATCGCAACTCCCAGATCGTCCAGAACGAGCGCGCGGACCGGGATCAACTTTCCCGCATCGATGACGACAGCACCTTGCGGCGCTACACGCGGCTGCAGTTGCTTTCTCCCGTCCCGGAGCAGACGAGAGGCTACTACATTCACAGCGTACCTCCCCAGTACCGCTACCTGCGGCCGTGGACCAAGCTCTTCCTCGACCGGCTGAGCAGCCAGTTCCACCGCCGCTTCCGCAAACGTCTCCGCGTCACCAGCCTCACCCGGACGGCGGCCTATCAGATCTCCCTGCGCAAGGGGAACGGCAATGCCGCCACCCCCTATGGTGAGAAACGCTCGGTGCATTTGACCGGTGCCTGTGTCGACGTCTCCAAGAAGAACCTACGCAGCCGTGAACGGTCGTGGATGCGCACTGTCCTCGCCTCGTTGAGAGAGAAGGGGTATCTCTTCCCCATCGAGGAGTTCAGCCAGCCCAACTTCCACGTGATGGTCTATCGAAACTACCCCGAATACGTGGCAAAGCAGAAAGCCCGCGGCCGCTGATTCCTTGCAGCAACGCAAGCTTGCTCTGTTGCGCCGCCCCATTCCCCCTGAGCTTTTACCCAGCTCGCTCTCGCAGTCCTACTGACTCTCGCGAATCATACTGACAGGACCCATGCTCACATGTAGGGGCACGGCATGCCGTGCCCGTCTTCCAAGGTCACTGGATTTCGCGGGCCTTGATAGGCGCGCTGGCGTTTGTGGTAACGTCACGTTGACAGCTTGCCGGCCGTCTCAGCATCCGGAGCCCTCTTGCGTTTTTCAAAGTCGACGTGACGCTGTTCAAAGCTAATCGATTTCTTAGGCATGGCTGGTCCGCAGCCGCCCTGCTACTCCTTTCCAGCATCCTCACGGCCGGCGATTGGCCCGAGTTCCGCGGGCCTACGGGCCAAGGCCACGCCGAGGGACAAGCGATCCCCCTGAGCTGGAGCGAGACGCGCAACGTTGTGTGGAAAGCTCCGATCCCGGGGCTTGGCTGGTCGTCGCCGGTGATCGGCGAGGGCAACCTCTGGCTCACCACCTCCACGGACGAGGGCCGCTCGCTGCGAGCCGTGGCCATCGATCCGAAAACCGGCAACGTCCTCCACAACGTCGAGCTGTTCCGTTTCGAAGAGCCGCCCAAGATCAACACGAAGAACAGCTACGCCTCGCCGACGCCCCTGCTCGAGCCGGGACGGGTCTACGTTCACTTCGGCACCCAGGGCACCGCCGCGTTAACGACCGACGGCGAAGTGCTGTGGAAGACGCAAGAGTTGCGCTACTACCATCGCCACGGCTCCTCGGGGTCGCCGGCTCTCTCGGGCGACCTGCTTCTGATCAACTGCGATGGCTACGACGTGCAATACGTGGCGGCGCTCGACAAGAATACGGGCGAGATGCGCTGGAAGACCTACCGCGGCGACACCTCCCACGCCTATGCAACGCCGCTGGTCATCAACGCCGCGGGCCACGAACAGTTGGTCAGCCCGGGTTCGGAAAGAGCGGTCTCCTACGACACCCAAACCGGCGAAGAGCTGTGGTCGATCCGCTACAAAGGAGGTTTCTCCAACGTCCCCCGGCCGGTCTTCGGCCACGGGCTTGTCTACGTCACCTCCGGTTTCTTCAAGCCGATCTTGTTCGCCGTGCGCCCGGACGGGCAGGGCGACGTTACCAAGTCTCACGTCGCGTGGACCTACAAGCGCGGCGTACCCCTAACGCCCTCCCCTCTGCTCGTGGGCGATGAACTATACATGGTCAGCGACAAGGGCATCGCGAGCTGCCTCAACGCCAAGACCGGCGAAGAGCTGTGGCGCGTGCGCCTGGAAGGTGAATACTCGGCCTCGCCCGTGCTCGCGGGCAGCCGCATCTATTTCCTCAACGAGTCGGGCCTCAC
>JAKZVK010000015.1:0-8609 GCA_047516085.1 Bryobacterales bacterium | reverse complement strand
GGCCAGCAGTTCGGCAGGGTGATTCCAGCAGGGGGATCGTAGGCGCTTGCACCCTGATAGTCAAACGGAGCTGGCAACCGAAAGTAGGGTTACGGCTTGCCGGTACCCATGCCCGTGTTCGGGTCAAGTCGCCCGTTCGTATCTGCCGGGCACGGCATGCCGTGCCCCTACATTGCTCTAGCCGGAGCGGGACGGGTCGCGGCGGCCATGGCGGCCGTAGTCGTCACGGCGGGCCGTCCACGTGCCCTTGCCGTACTCGCCCAGACCTAGTTCACCCGTGATGCGGTCGCCGTCGAGGCGGCCCTCAAACAGGTAGCTCGAGGCCTCGCCCGCGTGGCCCAGGCGCGAGCGGAACCGCACTCGATTCCCGTGGAGGGAGCCTGCCAGCTCACCGCGTCCGCGTTGGCCCTGGTGGGTGCCGCTCAGTTGGCTGCCGTCGGCTTCGATGAAGAGCGAGTGGTTGCTCTTGCCGCTAACGAAAGTCAGCTCGGCATCCCAGCGACCGCTGAGGTCGGCCGCCGGAGGAGCGTCATCTCGTTTCGGCCGCGGGGCATCGCGGAGGACCTCTTCCAAACGAGCCGCCACGATGTCGATCTGCTCGGGACGGCAGTTGCCGACGCGCACCTGGAAGGAATGGCCGTCGCCGGCGGCATGGGTTTGGACGCGCGGCTCGCCATCCATCAACGTGTCATGTAGCTCGCCGGCGGTGTAGCCGATCTTGCCGGGGTCCCACTCGACATTGAGGAATGGGTGGGGGTTCTTGCTGGGCGGGCGGCCGATCTTGGTGCTTACCCCAGGGACTTGTTTGACGCGGTCCTCGACGCGCCGCAGCCAACCGTTCCACTTCTCGATCTCGCGTTCGTGGTTGCGGCGGGCGAACATGGCTTCGATGGCCGCCAGTGCGCCCATGATCTCTTCCTTGCCGACCTTCATCATGCGCCCGAAGGAGTGATGCGGCGCGCCGTTGACCCAGGCGGCTTGGACCAGGTCTTTGCGGCCGAAGAGGAACCCGCTGCACTGCGGTCCGGAGTAGATCTTGCCGCCGCTGTAGCCGACCAGGTCGGCGCCGCGCGTGAGGTAGGGGTCAGGCGATTGAGGCCAGTCGGCAGAGGCGTCCACGAGCACGGGAGCGCCGTACTTGCGTCCGGCCTCGGCCATCTCTTCGATCCGGATCTTGCCGTGCTGCTCATTCGAGCCGAGCACGGCGATCATGGCGGTGTTGCTACTGAGAGCGCGATGGAAAGCCTCCGGGGTATCTACCGTGATCATCTTGACGCCGAGAGCGCGGATGGCGTGGTCGTAGGTGTTGCGCGACTGGCTCGGCATGATGACTTCGGTCCGCAAGCCGGTGAGGTCGGGCAACTGCTGGATGCGTTCGGGGTCACCTCCAGCCAGGCAGGCCGAGGTGGCGTGGGTGAGAGCAGCGGCACAGCCGGAGGTGACGATCGCGGCTTCGCATTGAATCAACTCGGCGAGCCGCTTGCCGACTCCTTCCATCAGCTCGTCGATGTTGACTGAGAAGTACGACGCTTCTTCCATGGCCTGCTTGACCTCGGGCAGGGTGAGCAGGCCTCCGTTGATCGTGACGGCGGCGGTGAGGTTGATGAACGGCCGGACACCGATACGGTTATAGACGTCGGGTTTCGCCGGCTCACCTCGCCCGGCGGCCGCGGCCATTGGTGCGGCGGCACCGAGCAGGCCGGCGGCGGTGAGGCCGCCACTTCGAAAAACGTCGCGGCGGGAGGGCAGGGCGTTGGTTCGTTGGGACTTCGAGGTCATGATAAGGACTCCTGGGGTGGATGAGAAACCCCTGGCGGTCAGCGTAGTACCCTCGGCGGGCAAAAGCAAACGGGATGCCGCGTCGCGGGTGGGGACCGGACGGCAGGGTGCGTTCCTCGAGCGGGTTCGGGGGCGGACAAGAGCCGAGCATGGCGCGGCGCGGCGCGGGCGCCACGTGGGGCGCATCGCGAGTTGCGGCAGGCGGGCACGGCATGCCGTGCCCCTACATCGCAAAAGCGAACATGAGCGTTTTTGCGAAAGACACTACTTGGCTGAGGCGAGGGTGAGGCCTCGCACTTTCTCGGGCGGAGGGCTCGCGAAGAGACGGCTGGCCAATGCGCCGGCAATGAAGGTCGTCGAGCAGCCGATGGGGGCGTACCAGAAGAGGTTCACGGGCGTCGCCAACCCAACCGCACAGATCGTCGCAAAGCCGATCAGCCCGCCCGCAGTCGCTCCCGGCGCGTTGGCACGAGGCAGGAGAATCCCCAGCAGGAACACCCCGAGCAGCACGCCGCCGAAGAAGCCCGAGAGGGTCTTCGAGATGATCGCGATGACGCCGATCTGGCCGACGACGAAGGCCAGTGCGGTGGCCACCGCTCCCCAGCACAGAGTGAGGACGCGCGACACGAGAACCTCGCGGCGGTCGGTTTCACGGCTCATTGCGTCGCTAGGGGCGCCCGCCGCGCCGGGCGAACCACCCGAGCCGAAGCGGCGGTAGAAGTCGATGACGCACGCGGCGCTGAGGCTGTTGACCCCGCTGCTGATCGACGACATCGTAGCCGCGAACAGTCCCGCGATCACCAGGCCCGAGACGCCGGCCGGAAGCTCGTGCACGATGAAGTGCGGGAACCATTGGTAGGCTTCGAGTCCGGCGGGAAGCCGCTCGGGGAAGTGCCGGTAGAAGCCGAAGACCGCCAGCCCGATCGCCGCCAGCGAGGCAATCACCAGCGGCGCGACGCACACCTGAAACACCATGCCGCGCTTGATCTGATCGATATCGCGCGCGGTGAGGTAGCGTTGGATCACGACCTGGTCGACGCCGTAGGAGATCAGGATCAAGAACGTGCCCCCGATAAGCACGGCGGGTGTGGTGATCGCTTCCCAACCGCCCTCGAAGTTCAAGAGGCGGTTGTGGCCCTCGGCGCCCGCGGTCCTCCAGATGGCCCCAAAGCCGCCCGGCACGGCTTGTATTGACGTGGCCAGGACGACGACGATCGCGCCCGTGAAGACAAAGAACTGGACCACGTCCGTCCAGATGACGGCCCGCATGCCCCCCAGTGCGGAGTAGACCGTCGTGAGCCCACCGATCAGCGAGACGCACGCCCAGAAGGGCAACTCGGTCGCGGCGGCCAGAGCAAGGCTGGTGGCGTACAGGGCTGTCGCCATCCAGCCGAGGCGCACGCACATGAAGAGCAGGCTGCACCCCGCCCGCAGTGGGAGGTTGAAGCGTTTCTCGAGGTACTCGTAAGCCGAGATCAGCTCCAATCGGTGAAAGAAGCGCACGAACAGGTAGAGCGCCAATGGCAGCACCCAAAAAAAGGCAAGCGTCTGTAAGTCGATCACGAGGTCATGGGCCACGACGTAGCCCGGCGCGCCGAGAAAGCTGATGGCCGAGAAGTCGGTAGCGATGACGCTCAAGACCATCGGGAACCAGCCCATCGTGCGGCCCGCCAGGAAGAAATCACGTGAGCTTTTCTGCCGCGAAGTGAACAGGCTGCCCAGTGCCGTGACGCCCAGGAGGTAGGCGATCAGAATGGCGTAGTCGATCGAGGTAAAGCCTTGCATCGCGAGTCGTGCCGTGAGACGGCCCGTTGTACCACAAGACGCTGGTACAGGTGGATGGCGCTCTGAACAGCCCCAGTGAGCTCGGGCTCCTGCAACTGCGTGAGGGCCGGTTCCTCGCCTACGGACGCTTCCGAACCGTGGCAGGCATGGATGAATCTATGGGCTATGATTGTGACGCCCTTCCGGGCTCGGGCCTGTGGTTGGACGCGTCCGCTTGCGCCAAGAGGCAACCGCCATCCGCGGCTCGGTTGCGCTGCGGCGTGCAGTTGCGGCGGACCCGAGCTTCAAGCGATCGTTGAAATCCTTACGTACGGATTTGGGCCAGTTCGCGGAAGCGGTCGGCGTTCGCAGTACCATTTAGGGTGAGGAGACCGCCGTGGGCGTTGTGATCGTTCCCCTGCAGCAACAGCGTTGGCCCGCGGTCCGGCGCTTCCGATAAGTTGCCGGCTCACGGAAGCGGGCGCAGCCGGTTGCGTATGGCCATCGCCCTTTCAGGGCTCCCGGCCAAACAGTTCGATACCTGGGGTTCCGCCTGACGGCTCCACCCCAGGCTAACATCCAACGCCGCTTCGCGGCTCGCCGTGTGCCAGGTTGAGTGGCATTGAGTTCCTTCGGGGACAACTGGCCGTGGCACGGATCATCACAGCCCCTCACGCCCGCAGCTCCGAGTAGCAGGTCGAGGTTTTGCGCTTGGTTCTATTGACGGTCAAGGGACGAGAGCCGAGGCTCCGCTCGGCACAACACTGGTGGGTTTCACTTGTACGCGGCGCAGACTACCCGCTGTCCGCGGGCGTGCTGCTCGTAGGCGTCGGGAGGTGGGTCGATGAACTCGACTCGCTGGAAGCCGACTTGCTTGAGGAGGAACTCAAGTGCCTTCGGTGACGGACAGGTGACGATGGGCGAGTGTCCGGTCTCGGTGTTATTGGCATTGAAATCGCCGGACTCGTCGATCACGGCGAGGATGCCCTGATACGGACGGGTCCACTCCCGCGCGCCCCACTCGGCCTCGCCCTCGACCTCGGGCACGACCTGCGTCTCAATGACGCACAGCTCCTTGGTGACGCGGCTGATGTTGCGCAAACAAAGCACCGGGTTCTCGAGGTGATAGAGCACGCCAAGGAACAGGGTCAACTCGTAGGCGCCCCATTGCTGCGGGCTCAGGTCTTCGACGTTGCCTTGGCGGAAGTCGACGTGCGAGAGCCCGACCCTTTTAGCCACGAGGCGGGCTTTGCGCAGGTTGATGTCGCGGTACTCGAGGCCGGTGACGCGTCCGACGCCGAGCTTTGCCATCTCGAAGCTGTAGAAGCCCTCGTGGCTGCCGATGTCGAGACAGTGGATCTCCCGCAGCCGCGATCCGAAATGCCGCTCAACGACGCCGGTGACCATTTCGAGACGGGTCCCGAAGATCTTCGCGACGTGGGGCGGGATGGCGGAGGTTGTACGCAGGCCGTCGCCCAGGTCGAAGGGATAAAACCACGGACCGAGTTCTTCGATCTCCCGCTCCAGCTCTTCTCGATTCATGGGTGATGAGGTTTGGTCACAGCCGGCGCAGCCAGCCGTCGGGCCAGTAGGTGACGGCGTCGGTCGTGGGACCGTCTTGGCTCGGCCGTGGCGGCCGCGCTCTTTCGAAATCGCTGTTCCCCGCGAGAAAGTCATCCGCCGCCGCTAGTGGATTGTCGCTTCGCCAATTCGCCTCGCCACCCGGCACGTCAGAGAGATCACGCATGATACCGTCCGCGACGACGAGATACGAACCGGGCGTCACCAGCGGCGCGTAGGCTTCCAGCTCACGCCGAACGTGATCCCGGCTGTGGTCGGAGTCAAGCAGTACGAGCGTCGTGTCTCCGGCGTTTTGCAAGCCCCTCACCTGGTCGACCACGGCGGGGTCGGCCGAGTCGCCCTCGATCAGCGTGATCCGCGGCGCGAGCCGATGGCTTTGAAGCGCCTCGCGCACGCCGGGCCGAACCTCGACGTCGACGCCCACGACCCGTCCCTTGCCCAGCGCCTCACACAGCGTCGCGTGGTAGACGAGCGAACCGCCCTCGAAGACCCCGGTCTCGATCACCAAGTCGGGCTGCACCTGGTGGAAGGCCTCCTGCATGCGAACCAAGTCTTCCGGCAGTTGCAGGATGGGTCGGCCCATCCACGAAAAGCTGTGGTAGTAGCGCAGACTCCAACCGACGCGCACCCATTGCCGCGACAACGCATCGAAGGCTTCTTGGGTGTAGAGTCCGTGGGTGCGAGCATCACCGTCACCTTCGAGGGTGAACGTTTGGGCGTCGGTATCGATGGTGTATTTCATCCGGCGGTGGGGCTTGCCGCTGTCGCGGTGCACTTAGACCGTCATACCCGGCCTAACGAGAATTTCGTTCTCGTTAGGCGAGGCGTTCCAACAGTAGTCGTACCGGCTCAGTTCATGGTGTAGGGGCGGACCGCTGCGTCCGCGACGGTGCCGCTACGTTGCTTTCCGTCTCAAACCTAAAGACAGGCCCTTTGCCAAGCGCTGCGGCGGGGCGGAGACAGGGGTCCGCCCTTACAAGCTGCGTCCTCGACACCTCACGATATCGAGGGCGCAGCCCCCTGGCTAGTTAGCGGGCCTAGGGCCATCATACCTGTCAGCCACGCGGCGCCGTCATGGCGAAGCAACTCAGTCGACACGATCGAGCGCCTCCCGGAAATCGGGCTTCGGCGAATCTTCCCGCTCGATCGCTTGACGGTAAAGGCGGGCCGCTTCGACGAGGTTTCCTTCCGCCTCCGCGATCTGGCCAAGAAAGAAGAAGGGGTACGGGTTGCGCTCGGCGTCAAGTGTTCTGGCGGCTTCGAGGTGTGAGCGGGCCTTCTCAACCCAACCCCACTCCCAGTACGCCGCGCCCAACTTCAAATGTGCCTCCCAGGCGCCGGGATCTCTGTCCAACACGAGGGCGGGCGCTTCCAACTCGGGTATGAGGATGCGGTCCGCTGGCGGTAGTTCTCCGGAGCCAATGGAGGCTTGCTGCAACTCCTGCTTGCCAACTTCGCGCAACAACCGGCCGTCGGGATCGAAAGTGAAGGCCAGATCGAAGTTTGTCAGGTTGACGTGCTCCACGCCCACGCGCCGCACCAGGTCGTCACCGCCGCGCGGAGCGTCGCGCATCATCGTCACCGTCCAACGGCGCTCGCGGCCGAATTCGAAGGCGATGTACGACTCGTAGTGCCCGATGTAGAAGGGGTGGAAGGGGCTCTTCAAACCCGTGACCAGGATCTCGCGGGCGTCGGCCGGCGCGGCCCGGAGCCTGGGAAGTGCGCGCTGGATGTTGCCGAGGATCTGCTGTTGTTCGGTCCGCCAGCGGTGGTGCTTGTAGGGTCCGCGATGGAGCGACCATCCCGCGATGCTGATCGCGCCAACGGCGGCGAATGCGATGGCTGTGGCGGCGGCGAGACGTCGAGGCGTTGGGGCAGGCAAGAAGGCGGCCAAACTCTCCCGGGAGATCAGCAAGATGGGCGACAGGCAAAGTACCGCCCCGACCCATCCGTACTCCGGCGCGATGTGGTTGGGCAGAACCGCATGCGGCAACAATGCCGAGAGGCCCGCCACGAAGAATACAGCCGCGGGAAGCCGCAGGTTCCGTCTGGCAAACGCCAGCACCAGCGACAAAGCTGTCACGACTGCGAGCACCGGCGTGAATAGGTAAGCGAGCAACTTCGAAAAGGCTGCCGCTAGAGAAGCGGGCGCGAGGCTCATGAAGTACGGGTCGGTGGGGTCGGCGCTCGGCTGGATGAAGGCGTTGCGCGCTCCCAGGTTTACCGCGACGGCCGTCAACTCGAGAGCGACAACGCCCGCAAAGAAGCCGACGGCCCACCTGCGCCGCCCGCCCGGGACGTCGAAGACCTGTACCAGCCAGAAGAGCATGGCCGCCGGATAGTACGTCTCTTTGGTGAACGCCAGCACAAACAGCAGCAGCAAAGCCGCCACGTACCAAGAGCGTCGGCCCCCCTGCCGCCACGACAACCAACAATGCATCGCCAGCAGCAGATAGGCCAGCGAAAGCGTTGCCATGGTGTCGTGCGAGTGGTTGAGGTAAAACTGCGGGTGCGCATACAGGCTTGCCAGGTAAATCGCCACGGCCCACCACGACAGCGCAAAGGGCACGAGACGACGCCACAGTTCGACCATCAAGGCGGCGTTGATCAGGGTGACGGCCACGATGACCGCAGTCGCCCCGGCCAGGCCCAGATGCCCGATGGTCCATAAGACAAGGAACCCGAGCGGGCGCGGGTAGTGGAGCTTCTCCGCAAGCGGCTCCCCGTCGGCGGTAATGCCTGGAATCAGGTAGTAGTCGGAGTGAAGCGGGTCGAGCGGCGAGAAGTAGCCGGGAAAGACGAACTGCAGGCAGGCCCAGTAGGCCAGCAATGCCAGTCCCAGCGCCAGGGCGAACCGCTTGAGGTCAAAAGCCGCGAACGAACCGCCGGCCGGGTGCGGGGTCATGCCTTCTGAAACACCTCGACAGCCGTCGCGGCGAGCTTCGGAGCCGAGAGGCCGTAGCGGTCTTCGAGGTAGGCTTGGCTGCCGCTGATGCTTGGCTCGAGCGCCGAGACCCCGCGCCGCACGACCCGGCAGTCGAGGCCCTGCTCGGCGACTGTCTCGCAAACGAGCGATCCGAGCCCGCCGTCGATCGAGTGTGCCTCGACCGTGATCACATGGCGGAACCGCGCTAGCAACGCTGCCAAATTCCTCGGCGGTTGCGCGCCGATGTTGTCGACAAGCGCCACGGCGGCATCGATTCCCTGCGAGTTGAGTTCCTTGGCTGCCGCGACAGCGTTCACGGCAGCCGTGCCGAGTGCGACCAGAAGCAGATCACGGCCTTCGCGCACAAGCTGCGCCTCATCCAAAGCGAACCGCCCTTCGAGCCCGTCGACAAGGGTCTTGTTGTCTTTGCTCAAGCGGAAGTAGACCGGCTCCGGTAGAGGGTTGGCGGCTGTCAACGCGGCTGGGATCTGCTGGGAGTCGCCGGCCGCGATGATGCGGATGGCCCTCTGCGCGCGCAGTACAGCGATGTCTTCCAACG
>JAKZVK010000014.1:0-2873 GCA_047516085.1 Bryobacterales bacterium | reverse complement strand
ACTTTATGGTCTTGCCGAACAGTGTCGTCGTGAGGTCGATCTTGTGAATGTCGGTCAGCCAGCGGGGCCGCAGGATGATGCGGTTGAACGCCGTGCGGTTCTCCTGGAGCGACACCTCGTCTTTGCCGCCTTCGGCCATGTAGCCCCAGGCGATAGGATCGAGCTTCTCTTTGGCGAGTTTCTTGAAGTCGAAGACGTGTATCGGCTCGAACAGCGGGTCGATCGGCGGCAGGCCCTCTTGCCCCTGGAGCAAGGGCGAGGCCAGAAAGAAGCTGGTCAGGTTTCGCAGAGCTTGGCGTCGCGAGATTTGCATGGCGGGAAGGCTCCGTAGTCGGTTGAGTCGATTGTAGCGAGTGACGTGCCGGCTCGGGAACGGCCCACCTGCCACAACTGAGCCGCGGATGTGAATCCGCAGGCGCGCTCTCATAATCCAGCGCACGTCCACGGCTACGCTCCAAACCCTGGCGCAGAAAATGCTACATACTCGGTTGCAGGCCGAAGACGCACACCTAGGAGGACCGCATGCCTCACAACCGATACTCCTGGCGCGACATTCTCATCCCTCGCGATGAGCGCGGTGACCCCCGCTTCCGAGCGCAGCTCGCGCGACTCTCCCTGATTGGGCTGCGCATCATCTCCGCGGTCTTCCTGCAGATGATGGTCCTCTGGTTCCTGATCGTCGTGCTGAAGCTCCCCGAGATGCTCGAGTTCATCACACATCCGTCCTGCATAGCGGCGATCGCCATGTTCGCGACGATGCTCGGACTGTCGTTTTGGCCGCCCGCGCAGCGATACGCCCGCTTGCTGGGGCTGGTGACGCTCTATCTCGTGGCCGCGCTCGACCTGTGGGGTTCGTACGGCGTCCCGTTCTCCGACGATGTGCGCGGCGGTTTCCTGACCGGGTCGGCGACGTTGATCCTTCTGATGGGTATCGCGGTTCTGCCGGCAAGACCCGTGCAAATCCTGGCGCTGGGCGCCGCCATGACTGCAACCTACGCGGGCACGCTGGCGACAACGGGCGGCCTCGGCGATCCGATGGGGGCGGCCTCGCTGGCGCTGGTCGTGATCGCGATAACCGTTTTGGTCGGCACAGGCCTGACGGCGGTTGTCTACCACCAGAGGGTCAGGGCCTACCGTGCGCGGCTGGCGGCGGAGCAGTCGTTCGAGCAACTGCGGGAGGCGCAGGGGCGGCTGCTGGTGTCGAGGAACGCCGCGTCGCAGGCCCGTTTCGCCGCCGTGCTCGCTCACGAGTTGAACTCGCCGCTCGGAGCGTTGACAAGTGGCCTCGCTACCGTTGTCGAGGCGAATAAGCGCTACCGCGGCAAGCGAAAGGACAGGCTCGATGAGGTCTTCGACGAAGCCGCTCTTGCCTGCAGGGAGTCATGCCGGCGTCTGAGCGAAACCGTCGACCGCATGAAGCTGCTCACCAACCTCGACCGCGCCGAAGAGCAAGTCGTCGACCTCAACCAACTGTGGACCGATACCGTAACGTTCCTCGACGAGGAGCTGAAGCCGAAGGCCGACATTAAGCTCGACTTCCATCCGCTGCCCCGGGTGAAGTGCCGTCCGCAACACTTGAGCGCCGTGTTTTCAAACCTGCTGCGCAACGCCGCGGCGGCCATGGATGGCCACGGCACCATCGAGGTGTCGAGCGCCCGCGACGACGGCGAACTGGTGCTGGAGGTGCGCGATGACGGGCGAGGCATCTCGGCGGCGCGTCTGGAGAAGCTGTTCGCCCCGGCGTTTCAGGTGGAAGGTGCGCGAGTGGCGACGACCAACTGGGGCCTATTTGTCTCCCGCAGCATCGTTACCGAGCACGGCGGCCACTTCGAAATCGAGAGCCAAGAAGGCCGCGGCACCACGGCTAGGATTCGGCTCCCGGCGCCGAGCGCCGTGGCAACCGAGCCGTGACCGTTAGGGAGCGGTCCGGCACGAACCTTGACTCAACTCGAGAGCCTTTAGCCTCCATCTCTCCCCCCGCTCACGCCCTTACGGTAGGGACGGTCAGCGAGCACGACGACTGCTTGCAGCGGTCGAGAAAGGCCCACAGTGGTCCCCCGAGTTGCCTCCAGGCGCCTTCAGGCGCCTTCCGCGCGAAGCGCTTGTAGGCCGGTCGTTTTACGGCCGGTTACCCAGGCTGGTTGCACAGCGCCGGCCGCTCTGACCCAGGGCGCTTTCAGCGTCCTTTCCTAGCTGGCTTCAGCCATTCTCGATTAACGCTACGCTTCTCCCGAACAGCGAGATTCTGATCCATCACGTTCGATTCGGACAACATCGCTCTCGAGAGAATCTGCCCTCCTCGTTGTTTACAGGAAATCAGTCACAGAAGTTTGCAGTTTTTTTAGCGTTGATTCCAAACCACTTAAGCTCCTTTACCCGCCGGCAACCGCAGTCCCCGCGGTTATCCTGAAGCCGAAGGAACCCAGCGGGGCGCGAACTTCATCGCCCCGGCAAGCGGCAACAGACAAGGAGCGAACGATGCCAACGAAGACGCAGCGCACAACCAACGGCAACAACGGAAACGAACCCGCCAGACCGCGTGGCGAGAGTGGCGAAGGCCGCGCTCCGCAACCGCGCCTCAAACACGGAAGCTCGCCCGCGAGGCCTGTTCGCCCGATGAGAACCCCGCCGACTTCGACCGCCTGCTACGCGAGTTCGAAGACGAAATCGAGCCCCGGAACGCGATCGAGTTCATGTTCGTCTGGCAGATGGCCGACGCCCGATGGCGTCTTCTCCGTTTGGTGCGTTGGGGCTATCTGGGTCCTGTCCTGTACCGGGAGAGCCGCCTCAACAAGATTGTCGATCCCAGGGCCACGGGCGGCGGCGACGGGAGCGACTTGCTACTTTTCGGCCTCAGAGGCGCCGAACGGTCC
>JAKZVK010000013.1:0-4562 GCA_047516085.1 Bryobacterales bacterium | reverse complement strand
GACGCCGTGAAGGATACGATTAGGCCAGCCGCCCACATGACCCTCCGGAGCCCGCTTCCGAGATACCTTTGAAGAGACAGATTCACTGCCGCACCCCTGCTGGCCCCTAGTTTACACCAGCGTTGGGGGCGGGAGGCGCGGGCGATCGGCGGATCGGGCCTTCCCCATTCGAAGTCGTCCTCACCTCCCCAGCGGATATTGGCAGCTTGATGCGATACTACTGGTGTGACGGGTGCGGAGTTTCTCCGCAAAGTGCGGCGAATGGCACGCCCCCGGAGAGTTAAGGTTCGCCATGTTGCCGGCCATGGTAAGGGCAGCCATGGCACACTCTACTACGGAGACCACTTCACCATCGTGAAGGATCTAAAGAAAGAGATCAAGGAAGGTCTTCTGGTCGAGATGTGCCGCCAACTTGGTATCAAGAAAGCCGATCTCTAGCAAGAGTGTGGGCATGCAACCTCTCAGCTATCCCGCGATCTTGAAAAAGGAAGTCGACGGCCAAGGATTCGTCGTGACTTTCCCCGATCTTCCCGAGGCCTTGACTGGCGGCGACGACCTGCCCGACTCCTTGAGTGAAGCCGCCGACTGCCTTGGCGAGGCGCTGGCCGGCCGGGTCGTGCGCGGAGATCCGATTCCGGCGCCCTCGAACCCAAGAACGCGCCATCATGCGATTCCGGTGCCGTTGGATCTGGCGCCCAAGGTCGCCCTCTACGTCGCCATGCGGGAGCGAGGGATCACCAGCCGCGAACTGGCGCGGCAACTCGGCTGCCGGGAGAGTGCCGTCCGTCAGATGCTCGATCCGAAGCGTGAGTCCAAGCCCGACCGCTTGGCGGCGGCTCTGCGCAAGTTGGGCAAGTCGCTCGTTTTGGCTGTGGACGACGCAGCCTGAGCAAGGCAGACCCCTATTCCTACGATGCGATGCCAAATACTGCATCGGTTTGAGCTACTCGGCGTGTCGGCGTTTCCATCGCCCCTTTCAGGGCTCCCATCGTAAAAAGGTTTGCAACCTAGGGTTCCGCCGAGGACGGCTTCACCCTAGGCTAAACATCCAACGCCGCTTCGTGGCTGCTCCGTGCCGGCAGTGCAAGTTTCCCTCGGAGGGTGATGTTGGCCGGACGAGAGGTGGGCACGGGGGGATCACAAGGGCTCAGCACTTGACTACTTGGTCCTTACCCAGATCGGCGAGGACCAGGCCATCTCGAGGTTCTTCTGCTGCACCCGTACGTAGTAGTAGCTCTCGCCCGGCGTCACATCGTTGTCGACGAACGTGAAAGCCACTTCTTGGCCGAGGTTCTGCCGGTTGTGAAGGAACGTCTGGTTCTTGATGATGTCGATCTGCTCGATGCCTGCCGTGCCGATCACTTTCACGGAAAGCTTGAACGGCCCATCGACCTCGACGATGTCGCCCTGCAGGTACTCGGTGCCGTTGGCCTCGAGCCGGTAGTCGAGGATGATGTTGTCGGTCGCGCCGTAGGAGTGGCGCTTGCGCATGGCGTCGAGTAGGCCCTCGCGGGTGAAGTCCTCGGCGATGGTGCAGGCGTAGGAGATGTGGGTCGAGATGTGGTCGGAGCTGGCCTGCACGCCGAGCTTGTAGCCCTTGGCCCAAGCGTTCCAGACGTAGCCGGCGGGATACAGGCCGCCCTGTTGCATGAGCGGCTTCTCGCTCGTCGCCGCCCGGGGCGCGCCCTCGTACTCGGCTGAGACGCGGTCGCCCTGGTAGATCTCGACCAGCGGCTCGACCTCGGGGTCGTTGTCGCGCCAGTCGGTGCCCATGCCGGTGGCTGAGGTGTGCGCGATCGCAATCGCGTTGTAGCGCTTCAGGTATTCGTAGAGCCGCGCGGCGCCCTCTTCGCCGCGGCGCTCGGCGTCTGACATCACGAGCGTTGGTATGCCGCGCTCGGCCACCAGCACATTGCGATGCCCGTTGGGGTACGACAAGCTTCGCTCATAGGTATAGACGGGCACAAAGCTGCCGGGCAGATGAAACACGTCGGAGACCTGCGGGACCAGCCAGTTGATGTACTCGTTGTCCTGGCCGCTGCCATAGTTGTGCTCGCTCACGCCCAGGAAGTCGAGGTCGGCGGCGTCGAGAGCGTAGCGGTAGGTCTCAAACAGCGAGCCGTCGTTGTAGCCGTCGTCGGAGAACTCGGTATGGCGGTGGGTGTCGCCGCGATAGATGCGGTAGGTCTTGCCGCCTGAATTGATCGTGTAGCCGCGGATGCGTTCGAGGTCCTCGGCCTCATTCGGGTGGACGGGGTAGGTCGTGAAGACCCGCTGCTCGGGCACTCCGAGCTTCGGTGGTTTGGGCGCGCCGGCGAGGCCCGGCAGCTTCGCAGCATAGACGTCGCTGTGCTGGAAGTAGTAGTCGTCGGAGTTGCGGTTGTCGGTCGACCAGGCGGCGAACAGGTTGCCGTCGCTATCGGCGGCGAGTCCCCAGCGCACGTCCTGGCGATTGCGGCTGAAGGGCAGGTGGAGCGGCTCGGTCCAGCGGTCACCGTCGTACGCCGTGCCATAGATCTGCCACGAGGCGCGGTGGGCGGGCGTGAAGTCAGGCGTGTCGCGGGCGCGGATCTTGCGATGCCGGAAGAACAGCCACATGCGGCCCGCGCCGTCCGGTTGCAGCACGGGCAGGTCGTTGAACTCGGGAGTGTACTCGGGCAAATGTTTCGCCAGCGCGCGGTTGACGTCGCCCGCCGGCACTTGCCAGCGCCCGTTGCCCCAAACGGCGACGCCGAGCGAGCGCCATTGGTAGAGGCGGGTGGCTTCCTTGTAGATCATGAAGCCCGAGTCCTTGCCCCACTGGAAGCCGCTCTCGTTCCAGGCGGCCCACACGCGGCCGTCGGCGTCGCAGGCGAGCGTGACGTGGGCCTCGAACTTGGGCGTGTCGGCCACGGGGATGATGTCGCTCCAGCTTTCGTCGTCCCAGCGCCGCATCAAGACGTCGTAGTTGCCCTTGTCGTAAGTGTCCCAGGCGACGTAGACGCGACCGCTGCCGTCGGCGGCGATGGCGGGCTTCCAGTCGTTGGCGGGCGAGGTCGAAACCTTCTCCTCGGGCGACCAGGCCGAACCGTCATGACGCCGGGCGAAAACGTCCGACTTGCCGTCTCGAAAGCCCTGCCAGGTGAGCCACAGGTTGCCGTTGGAGTCGGTGGTCAACGCGTGCTGGATGTCGGGTTCGGGGGCGCTGGTGAGGCGCACAACCGCCGACCAGCGATCGCCGTCGCGGTATCGCCCGTAGAGGTCGAAGTTGCCGTCGACCTGCTCGGACCATACGACCCACGGGCGGCCTCTGTTGTCGCGGCCCATCTTGACCACGAAGATGTCGCCGGGCTTGTCGGTGACTTGGAGGGGGTCGTCCCACCCGGCACCGTTGAAGCGGCGCGCGAAGATCACATTGGCTTTGTCGCGGTAGCCGACCCAGGCGGCCCAGGCGTCGCCGTTGCCACCCAAGGTTGTCGCGAAGTCGCTCTCGTACTGCGACGTCGACAACGGCTCGGCGAACGGCACGCGATCCACAACCACCGCCCCGTCGAGAAACGAAAGCGCCCCGCCGACTTGCAACTCCCTGGGCCAGACTTCGAATCCGCCCCGCGGCGTGGTGATGCGCAGGCGTGTGGCCCGCGTGGTCTTGACGTCGACGATGACGCCGGGGTGGTAGACGAATTCGACGGTTCCGCGGGTGTCCTCCCACTGGTAGACGCGGCGTGGGTAGTTGGCGCCTTTGCGTGTCGCCAGCACCCACCCGGTCGTGCCGATGATCTGCTCGGAGGGGTGCGGATTCCAGTTGCGCAGCCGCAGCACTTCGCCGTTGGTGACGTCGAGCCGCCCGTCCCAGGACTGTGGTTCGGTGTCGGTCATGCCGAAGCGCACGCGGAACGAGATGGACGCGTCATCGTCGGTCGCGGGTTGGGCCGCAAGTCGGCTGGGACCGACGCTCAGACAAGCGACGGCGGCTGCCGCCAACAAAAGGAAGGAAGAAGAGCGTCGTCGAAACATGAATCGCCTCGTGTGCCGGTCCGCCGATCGAGAGACGGACGATTGACGAGGAGATTGTAACAGCGGGCGGAGGGAACCGCAGGCCAGGGCCGTTACGACAGACCGGGGAGTCACCGGACGGACGAGGTTGGATCTCCGCAACAGAGCGGAGGAACAGCGCCATTCAGAATGTAGGGGCACGGCATGCCGTGCCCGCCGCGGGCCTAAGCCCGCGCGCCCGCGGATTTACATCCGCGGCTCTGTCGTGAATTGCGAGGAATCGCCGGATCTCAGCCCACTTCACACACGCCGTCGTCGCACTTCTTGGTGAAGCGGTAACGGTTGCGGGCGATCCAAGCGTACGAGGCGCGGCAGATCGTCTTGAGGACGGGCACGCGGTACAACCAGGCGAGATACTTCCAACCGCGCAGCCGCCGCGAGATTTCGTACACGGCGTCGGCGCCGACGCTGACCGAGCCGTCCTGTTGGACGAGCCGCATGCCGGAGTTGAAGTCGCCTTCGGTGAGCTGAGGGAAGCGTTGATCGAGGCCCTCCGCCTGGCGTGGCTGGTATTCAAACGCCCGGTC
>JAKZVK010000012.1:0-9232 GCA_047516085.1 Bryobacterales bacterium | reverse complement strand
TAGGCCGGTCGTTTACGGCCGGTTACCGGTCGCCGCGCGCTCTTCCCAGGGCGCTTCAGCGTCCTTTCCCAACCGGGCTTCAGCCATCCTCGATCGCCGACCCGCCTTCCCAGGGCAGCGGAACCCTGAAACTGGCCCACTTACCCC
This sequence comes from Bryobacterales bacterium, assembly GCA_047516085.1. Classification (GTDB taxonomy): domain Bacteria; phylum Acidobacteriota; class Terriglobia; order Bryobacterales; family UBA6623; genus JAKZVK01. Next base: position 9,085 of record JAKZVK010000012.1, on the reverse strand, counting down.
TTTTTCAAACCCCCGCAACCGCCATGCTAAGATATCTCCGACCCACTCAGGCATGACGAACCATCGAGCGACAGAATCCTTGTCATTACTGACCGTGCTATTGGTCGGTACGCTTCTCTTCCTCCTCAACGCCTCGGCCGCCGACCTACCCGTGGTCGAACCCCCACCGGGCAAGGTCCTGATGGTCGCCCAACCCCATCACGACGACCACACCACCGACTACGGCTTGGCCGGCTTGGTCAGCCGTTTCATCGACAGCGGCTATAAGGCCTACTACGTTCGCGGATCCAACGACGAGAAGGACGGCCGTCACGGCTACCCGCGCAACGACATGATCAACCTCAAAGAGACCTACGACGCCATCCGCATCCTGCGCATGGAAGACGAGATCGTCAGTCTCAATTGGCGCAACAACTACGAGAGCCCCTTCCCGCTCAACGAGCTGCGCGAACAGTTGATCTTTCTCGTTCGCAAGTACAAGCCCGACGCCGTCGCCGGCCACAACGGCTGGGAGCACTACCAGAAGAACCCCGGCCACCGCAATCTCGCCTGGATGTTTGAAGAGGCCTACTGGTTGGCGGGCTATCGCAACGTCCACCCCGAGCACTTCGAACTGGGCGTCGAGCCTCACGAGACCTACCACTACTTCGGCAAGGCGCGGCTCGACTGGGGACTCGGGCACCGCCCCAACGTCGCCATCGAATCCAACGAGAGCCAGATCAAGCTGAAAGAGAAGGCCATTCACGCACACCAAAACGTCTACGGCAGCCCCGGCGGCGCGCGCGCCATGAAGAGCCGTCTGGCCGCTAAGGGTCTCTACCTGCCCGAGCTCGAGAACATCAGCGACGACACCACCGCCGGCAACATGATGATCGAGTGGCACATGAACTGGATCTCCCGCCGCTGGGGCAAGGAGGCGGGCGTCAAATACGCCGAAGACTACTACTACATGGACGAGTTCAGCCACCTGCCCGGCCTGAAGAAGTACCTCACCGCCAACGTGGAGAACAAATGAAGCGCGGTATCGCAGTAGGATTACTGCTGGCTCTGGCCTTGTGGGTCGGCCCCACGGCGTGGGCCCAGATCGGGGAAACCAACAACACCCTTCTCGTGGTGACGTCCGACGCGAGCCACTACGTGGTGCACGCCGGCGGCACCGTCGCGAAGATGGTCGACGCAGGCATGGACGCCATCGTCATCCGCGTCGGCAACGACGAGAAAGACTCCTGGGATCTCTCGCCCGAGGAGACCGCGCTACGAACCAAGCAAGAGAGCGAGGCGGCGGCCAAGATTCTTGGCGTGAAGAAAGTCATCTCGCTCGGATTCCGATCTTCGGAGTTGCGCGACGTGCCCTTCTCGACCATGCGCGACCGCCTCATCTTTTACATTCGCGTGCACAAGCCGAAGGTGATGTTCGTCCCGAACCCCTACACCGAGCACGAGCGCAATCACGACCGCTACTACACGGGCCGCGCCGCCGAAGACGCCTGGCGCGCCGCCGCGTTTCCGAACTACCTCCCGGCGACCAAAGGCACGGACCTGAAGCCCCATCTCACGCCCGAGCTCTACTACTACGCCTCGCCGGTCGATCCCGACCGCCGCGAGCCCGAGTCCACCGAGACGTTCGTCCCTCAACCGAAGATGGTCGACATCTCGGCGACTTTCGACAAGAAGCTCAAAGCTGCCCACGCGCTCAAGACCATCAACCACAGCCTTGCCATGCGGCTCAGCCGGCGCCTCGATTCCACCAGCCGCCGCCTCGCCGCGCTTGAGAAGGTCGACGAGGCCTCCATCAACAAGCTGACCGAAGAGCGGGTGCGCGGCCTGTCGGCACTGGCCGCCGAAGGGACCAACTACAACGCGGCCGAAGAGTTCCGCTACGCCGGCGTCGACTTCCGCATCCCCGCCAAGTACCGCTAGCTCCTGATGAGATGAATCGCGCGCCTGTCGCGTAAGCCTCCAGGCTTGCCCCCGTGTGAGATTAACTGAGCGATTCCTCGGTTCTCAGGCCCACGAAGTGGCAAACTGTTGCTTGGTCGCCCGTCTCGCGAGAATCGCGAGCCGGCCCATCAGCGAGAGTCCCGAGCCGCCAACCAGTTCATCACCTTGGCCAACCGTAAACTCGGCTGCTGATTCAACACCATGCTCGCCGCCTTCCTCGCAGCCTTCCAATCACTAACCCGCATCCCGGTTCCGTCACCCCGCAATGCTCCCGACGCCACGACGATGGCTCGCTCCGCCATCTTCTACCCACTCGCCGGTGCCGTGATCGGCCTGGCCGGCTGGGGCTTCCACTCGCTGCTGGACGAATACGTTCCGCGGACCATCCTCATGCTCGGCGTCCTCATCCTCTGGGCCTTCCTCACCGGCGGACTGCACGAAGACGGCCTGGCCGATACGTTCGACGGGTTCGGCGGCCGCACCAAGCGGCAAGAGGTCCTGGCGGTGATGAAGGACAGCCGCATTGGAACCTACGGGACGCTGGCGCTCGTCTTCGTCAGCCTGATCCGCTGGCAAAGCCTGACGTTGATAGCCGACACCGAGACGGCTTTCGCTCTGATGATCAGCCAAGTCCTCCCCCGCGCAGGCGCTGTCGTATTGGCCTGGGCGGCGGGCCCCGCCACTGCGGGCTCCGGCGGCTCTCTCGCCGGCAGCTTGCGGGGAGGGCACGTGGCCGCGACGGTTGCGGTGGCTGCGCTCCTCGCAATCCCCTGGCTCTGCTGGCAAACGGCCGCAGCCGCGGGCCTGTGCCTGCTAGTCGTCCTCGCGCTGCGGGTCTACTTCCGGTGCAGAATCGGCGGTGTCACCGGCGACTGCCTCGGGACGGCGGTCCTACTCCAAGAGACAGCGATCCTTCTCCTCATGGTTGTGGCTGGACGGCCGGGAGCTTGAACGTGCCGGTGCGCAAACCGCAAATCTACCTGGCCCGCCACGGCGCCTGCGCTTCCCCCGGCACGGTGCTCGGCTCGACTGACCCTCCCCTAACCGACGACGGCCGCCGCCAAGCCGCCGATCTAGCCCATCAAATCGCGCCCCTGTCCATCGACCGAATTGTCGCGAGCACCCTGCGCCGCGCAGCGGAAACAGCGCAACTCGTGGCGAGCGAGTTGGGCCTCGCTGTCGAAACCGACCCCCGCCTCAACGAGATCTCTTACGGCGCCTGGGACGGCCTCACTTGGGACGAGATCGAGCGCTCTGACCCTGAGACCGCCGGGCGCAAGCTCGACGATTGGTGGTCGGTGACGCCCGAGGGCGGTGAAAGCACCGGCGCCTTCGTCACGAGGCTCCGTGGTGCGTGGCGATCGTTGGCAGCGCACCCGGCGCGAGCGACCCTCGTCGTCGCCCACCTCGGGGTCAACGCCGTCTTGGCCGAACTGGCAACAGGCTCCGGCGGCGACGACTCCGGCATCGACTGGGCGCGTGTGGGCGGTTTTCAACAGGACCACGCCACCTTCTTCGCGGCGACCGCGAACGACCTACAATGACCGTAGAGATGCTGGGACTCTAGAGATGGTGGCCGGAAAAGCACCAGCCGTGCGACGCGGAAAAACACCAGCGCCACCCCGTAAGCCGGCGGCGAAGACGCTACTCGCCCAAACCCTCCGCGCCATCCCGGCGGCCGACGACCCGGTGTTGGCGGCGGAAATCCAAGCCCGCCTCGATCAGCTCACCAAACCCCGCGGGAGCCTCGGACGCCTCGAGGAACTCGCTCTCCGCTACGGGCTGGCCACGGGCAAGTCCAAGTGGCCCATGCCCCGCAAGACGCTATTCGTGTTCTGCGCCGATCACGGAGTCGCCACCGAAGGGGTCAGCGCCTATCCGCAAGACGTGACCCACCAGATGGTCGAGAACTTTCTCGCCGGCGGCGCGGCGGTGAACGTCCTGTGCCGCCAATACGACATCGATCCGGTGGTCGTCGACATGGGCGTGAACCATACGTTTGACTCCTCGCGCGGGATCGTTGATCGGAAGGTCGCCTTCGGGACGCGCAATCTGCTTCGCGAGCCCGCGATGACCCGGCCCGAGGCCGTCCAGTCGGTCGAGACCGGGGTGTCGCTCGCCGAAGCCGCCGTCAAGCTCGACTACGGCATCCTGGCGGTGGGCGAGATGGGTATCGCCAACACGACGGCGGCGAGTGCGATCGTCGCTACGCTGGCCGGCGTGAAGGCCGCCGAGGTCGCGGGCCCGGGGACGGGCCTCACCGAGCCGCAACGCCTGGCGAAGGCTCGGGTGATTCAGCAGGCGCTCGACTTGCACGCACCCGATCCTGCTGACCCGCTGGCCGTGCTATCGGCCGTTGGCGGCTTCGAGATCGGAGGGATGTGCGGCTTCCTGCTGGGCGCGGCCGCGAACCGCACCCCGGTCGTCGTCGACGGTTTCATCGCATCGGCGGCCGCTCTACTGGCGTTGCGGCTGGCGCCAAACCTCCGCGACTACGTCTTCTTCTCCCACCGCTCAGCCGAACCGGGGCATCAGGTGCTGCTCGATCTGGTCGACGCGCGCCCATTGCTGTCGCTCGAGATGCGCCTGGGCGAAGGAACGGGTGCGGCGCTGGCAATCGGTGTGCTCGAATCGGCCCTGCGGCTCTATCGCGAGATGGCGACATTCGAATCAGCGGGAGTCACGGCTCGGTTTGACCGTCTTTAAATTCGGCGAACCAGTTTTGCACGACGCGGATGGACTGCTGCACCTCTTCCTCAGCTTCGACCGGCTCCCAAACCACAAAGCGCTGCCCGTCAGGGGTGACGTCGTAATTCAGAACCCTAGCCCCGTTCAGCAACAGACCCGGCGAGGAGAACAGCGGTTTCGGTGTGCCGACCGTCAGCTCGGGGCTCGTCGAAACAGTAACCGCCATCAGCCTGTCGCCTTCCACATAGAACAGCTCTTTCCCATCGGCCCTCCAGCGCGGCTGAGACCCTCCGTTGACCGATACCCGCCGCAGTCCTCCGGCATCGGGGAATGTGCGGATGTAAACCTCGTACTCGCCCGATTCGTCGGCGCTGTAGGCCACATAGCGGCCGTCCGGCGAAAACTTCGCCGTTGTCTCGTTGAATCGCGACTGGAGGAACAGAACCTCCTCGTAGGAGGAACCGTCATCGCTCTTTTCCAAGTACCAAAGGTCATTGTCCTGGTCACCCAACCTCCGCCGGAAAAACAACAGAATCTTCTCATCCGGTGACCAGTCCGTGATGTATTGACGAAACTCCGGGGCCGTAAGGATCAGAGTCGGCTCCTGGCTGCCGTCCGTGGGAATAATGTAAAGGTCACGGTCTCCCGTTCGGCTGGAGGAAAAGGCCAGCCGATCCCCTTTGGGCGACCAGGTTGGGAGCAAATCCGTCCCTTCATACCGGGTCAATCGGGTCTTCAGCGGACGATCGACTTCGTGGATCCAGATATCGCCATTGCCATCCTCGTTACCCGTAACGGCCACACGGCGGCCGTCCGGCGAAAGCGCGGGATACCCAATTCTACTCTGTGGTTGACCGATTCTCCCCAGTTTGTTCCCCGCGCGGTCGCGCCACAGAAGTTGCTGCGCGCCTCCAACCTGATGAAGGTAGACCAGTGTTCCGTCGTTTGAGACCGAGTGCCTTCTGGTGTCCCGTTCGATCGGAAAAGGCTCTCCTGTCGGCTCCATCTCCGCCAAAGAGAAGGGCAAGGCCCAGAGATCACCCACGGGCAACCGGCTCTGGTAGAGAATATGGCCGGTTGGAGAGTAAACCGGACCCAGCCCCGACCCCAGCTCCTGTTGCTGCCCCGTGTCAAGATCGAGCACGTGGAAGGCGGGTCGCTGACCACGGCCGGTACCATAGACATTACTGCCAGTAGCAAAGAGAAGCTTCCGCTGGCCCTCCAGGGGCAAGAAGTGCAGATGGCTAAAGAACGCACCTCGCCTGTCCTCCTGGTCGATGCCAACGGCCTTCGGGACGCCGCCTCGTGAGGACACCTCAAACAAGCCTTCCGGGTTGCTGAAAACGATGGTGCTCCCGTCCGGGCTCCACGAACATCCCAATACCGTGCTGTACGAAGCCTCACAGAGCGTCGCTACCGGACCGCCCTGAAGCGAGACCTTCTTGAGGTCCGTGCCGTCCCGGAATGCAACGAACTGGCTGTCAGGAGAGACGCATGGGAATCCAAAGTCCTCGACGCCTTCCAGCGCGCGGGATTCGAATTGATCGAGATCGTGGACCCAGACTGTTCCCGCGCTGTCTTTGAGGACGATGTGCCGACCGTTCGGCGTGATCTCGGCGCTGTTGATTCCCGCTTCAACGGGTATCGCAAACTTTCGCAGTGGCAGCTCCTGTGAGGTTCGGGGACCGCCAAGCCACAACGCGGCGAAGCCGACGGCAGCCAACGCCAACACCCCTAAGCCAATCTGTTGAAGACGCTGCATCCGTGCGGCAGCACGCGCGGCTGATTCGGTGACGACCCGCAGGTCGACGACGCGTTTCTTCTGGGTGTCCTCGGCGCGGTAGACGACACTGTCACCCGTTTCATCCACGTCCTCGATGACGCGGTACTTCGCCAAGGGGCTTGTCGTGGGCTGAGCCGAGGTGGCCGGACCTGCCGGCTGTGTCTTCAGGCTCGTCGACTTGGACGACGACAGATTCTTCTGTAACGCACGCAGATCCACGCGCATGTCAGCAACGTGCTGGTAACGCTCTTCGGGCTTCTTCGCCAGGGCCTTGCCCACGGTTCGATCCAGCTCGGTGGGTAAACCCGTCCGAAGCGCGGTCAACGGTTCCTGCGCTTCGTTGATGATCGAGTAGATGATCGCCTGCTCGTGTTCGTGGTCAAAGGGCGGCTTACCGGCGATCATCTCGTAAAGCGCAACCCCGACGCCCCAGATGTCACCGCGGCGGTCCGTGGCCTCGCCCAAGGCTTGCTCCGGGCACATGTAGGCCGGTGTGCCGAGTGTCGTGCCGCTCTTGGTCAGCTTCGATCGTCCTGCCAGATGAGCCAACCCAAAGTCGGTGATCTTCACGCGACCCTTCCGCGTCAGCATGATGTTCGCCGGCTTGATGTCGCGGTGAGTGACGCCGTTTTCATGGGCTTCCTGCAAGCCCTCGCACATCTGGATGGCGACATCCAGCGCTTCGTCAACCTTCAGCGGGCGCTCTTTGATCCTGTCGGAGAGCACCGGCCCATCCACCAAGGCCATGGCCATGAACGTACGGCCATCCGCCTCACCGATGTCGTAAACGGCGGCGATGTTGGGATGATCGAGCAGCGCGGCCGACTGTGCTTCGCGAAGAAAGCGGGCCTTTTGCTCCTCGTCACCCAGCGTTTGCTCCGACAGAAACTTGAGAGCGACGCTGCGCTTCAGCCGCGTGTCCTCGGCCTTGTAGACGACACCCATCCCGCCTTCCCCGAGCTTCTCGGTAATGCGGTAGTGCGAGATGGTGTGCCCGATCATAAGGCCGCCCGCAGTCCAAGGGACCCGTGAACCAAGGGACCCGAAAACCAAAGCCAAGGGAATTGTACCGCTACCGATCAAGGGGTTGCTCCTGCGCCCGGCGCGCGATAGCATGTCGGCGGGGGACGTTGCCCCCGGAGGTGTGCGCATGCGCTGGGCGATCGGGATCATCGTTGGGATGTTGGGCTTGCTCGTGCTCGCCGGCGCGGAGGTGCCCGACCTCGGCTATCGGCTCGACGCCGATTGGCCGATCCTGCCGCCGGGGACGCACTTCGCCGAGGTCTCGGCGGTGGACGTCGATACACGGGGCAACGTCTATGTCTTTCACCGTGGCGAGGAGCCGATCATGGTTTTCAGCCCCGAGGGGAAGCTGCTGCGCTCCTTCGGCAAGGGCTTGTTCGACTCGCCGCACGGGCTGCGCGTCGACCCGGATGGCAACCTCTGGGCGGCGGACACCGGCTCGCACATCGTCGTAAAGCTGAGCCCCGAGGGCCGCTTGCTGCTGCTGCTCGGCCGTCGCGGCCAGCCTGCCGTCGCCGACGAGCGTTTCGACCGGCCCACCGACGTAGCCTTTGCGGCGAATGGCGATGTCTACATCTCGGACGGTTACGGCAACTCGCGCGTCGTCAAGTACAACAAACACGGCGACTACCTGACTGAATGGGGTAAGAAGGGAATCGGTCAAGGTGAATTCAACCTGCCGCACGCGATCGTCACCGACAAGGCCGGCCGCGTCTACGTCGCCGATCGAGAGAATTTTCGCGTGCAGATCTTCGACGCTGACGGCAAGTTCCTCGAGCAGTGGACCCATGTCGGCTCTCCCTTCGGCTTCGCCATGAGCGACGACGGATTCTTGTTCATCGCCGACGGCTACAACGACCGCGTGCTCAAGCTCGACCTCGACGGCAAGATTCTCGGCTCGATCGGCCGCCACGGCCGCGCGCCGGGCCGCTTCGATGTCGTGCACCACTTGGCGGTTGGTCCTCGAGGAAGCGTCTACGCAGCCGAGATCGTCAACCTGCGCGTCCAACGCTTCGCGCCGCGGTAGGGGCGTCGGCAGCCACATCGTAGGCTCGATCGTTGGGACCGTGCTGAACCAGACTTCCCAATGCAACGCGATTCCCGGCCCGTGGGCCGTGACGGACGCCCTGCCCTGCTCGCACCTCAACGGCTCAACCGTTCACACGCCACACGAGCCCAAGCCGCGTAACGGCGCCTTAATACTGGCCCTGGGTGTTAACCCAGGGGACCCGTCGCCCCACCCACCCTATTGATTCGGGGCCTTGGACTGGCTGCCTTGGCAGCCAGTCCAAGGCCCCGTGTGTTTTTTGCTCCTCACGCCGCTTCCTGGGGCTCGCGCCCCAGGCTAGTATTAAAGCGCCGCTGCGCGGCTTGGAATCGTGGCTTATTTGGCGGGGAGGCCGGGATTCGGCGGAGCGCCATTGCGCGGGTCCCGAGACCTGCCCGTGTCGGTACTCCTGGCGAGATACGTCGACCCGGAGGTCGACGCTGCGGGCCTCCGGCCCGCAGCCTGGGCATTGGCCCAGTCAACTATAGCGGGAGCTATAGAAGACGGCGGGAAAGGGGTTGTGGAGGGTATTCTCGTCACTTCGTGGTGAAGCGGTGGGAGCCACGAAGCCGGAGGAATGCAGGGCGTGGCCCCACAGCTCA
>JAKZVK010000011.1:0-3513 GCA_047516085.1 Bryobacterales bacterium | reverse complement strand
TTGATCTTCTCTTCCAGCTTTTCCATCAGGAAGCGCCGTTCCAAGCCGTTCTGAATCACCAGTCTGAGATCTTCGTTCTCCCAGGGCTTCTCGACGTATTGGTACAAGCCGACTTCGTTGATGGCTTTGATGGCGTTCTCTTTGTCGGCATACCCGGTGAGCAGAATGCGGGTGGCGAAAGGATGGATCTTCTTGACCTCCAGCAGGAACTGGATGCCGTTCATGCCGGGCATCAGGTAATCGCTGATGATGAGGTCGATCGGTTGCCGGCGGACCTCTTCCAACGCCTTTTCCGGCCCGTTGTAGGTCAGCACCTCATACTCGGTCTCGAGCAGCAAGAACGACCGAAGGCTGGTCAGGACCATTTCCTCGTCGTCGACAATTGCAATCACAGGGGTTCTCTCGGCCATTTTCACCCGTTGTCTCTTTCTCCGCTGCCTTCCAGGATCGGCAGCTGGACGGTGAACGTCGAGCCCCGGCCGACCTCGCTTTCGACATCGATCCTACCGCCGTGGTCCTGCGCGATCTTGAAACAGATCGACAGCCCCAAGCCTGTGCCCACGCCAACGCCTTTCGTGGTGAAGCCGGGATCGAAGATGCGGGGCAGGTCTTCGGGAGGGATGCCTACTCCGCTGTCGGAGAATTGGACATTCACTATATCACCTTCCCGGAAGGTGCGAATCGAGATCTTGCCCTTGCCGTCAACCGCTTGGGAGGCGTTCACCAGCAGGTTCATAAACACTTGGTTGATCTGGTTGGGATGGCAACGGATCGCCGGAATATCGCCGTAATCCTTCTCTACCTCGATGCGGTTTTTCAGCTCGTGGTGCACCAGGGTGAGGGTGCTTTCGAGGCCCTCGTGCAGGTCGGCGGTCTTCAAGTCGGCTTCGTCGAGGCGGGCGAAGTTCCGGAGGCTGCTGACAATGTTGATGATTCTTTCGCAGGCAAGCTGATTGATGCGCGCGATGTCCTCGAGAACCGTCTGGACCTGCTTGAGCGGCCGCAGGGCGCGGACCGACTCGGGCACCTCGCCGGACTGCAACGTAGATGACAGCCTGGCAAGCGAACGGCTCAGCGTATCGGCGTTCGACGTAATTGTCCCGATCGGCGTGTTCATCTCGTGGGCGATGCCCGCGACGAGCTTACCCAGCGCGGCCATCTTTTCCTGCTGCACCAACTGCGCTTGCGAGTTCCGCAGGTCGAGCGTACGCGCCGCGACTTCCTTCTCAAGCTCCTCGGCATGGTGCCGCAGATGCTCGGCCAACTGCTCGCGCTCGGTCACGTCATGGCAAATCACTTGGATGATGCGGTTGTCCCCGTACGTGATGAGAGAAGCGCTGATGTCGATATATTTGGGCTCCCCCCGGCTGCTCTCGAGCTTGACGTTCGAGTAGCGTAGGTGTCCGCTCTGGGTCATCGCCTCGAACGTGGCGGCGTCCTTCCACTCCTCGATCGGGATGACGTCGGCCAGCGTCCGCCCCCGCAGAAGGTCGCGCGGAACGTCGGTGAGCGGCCCGACCTGTTCGTTGACCTCCAGGATGCGCCGCGACCCGAAATCGGCCAGCAGAATGGCTTCGCCCGCTTCCTGGGTCAGGGCGCGGTACTTGGCGGCCGACTCCTGCAAATCCGCGCTACGGCGTTGCAGCTCTTCGTAGAGCCGGACATTCTCGACGATCTGCGCCGACTGAGCGGCGATGATCGAAAGCAGCCGCTGATCTTCTTCCGTGAATCCTTCGTCGGCGCGTTTGTTGAAGACATTCAGCAGACCCACCATCTCGCCCTTCGCCCGCAGGGGGACGCTGAGCAGAGAGCGCATCGGGAAGTCCTCGCCGGCCAACCCTTGGAAGCGGGAATCGCTAGCGAGATCGTTGATCAACAGCGGCTTCTGGTTCTTCAGCATCCAGCCGGTAAGCTGCTGGCCGAAGCGGTATGGCACGACGTCAGACCCCGAGTACGCCTTCCGGGCCATGGTGCGGAAGGGATCACTGTCCGCTTCATTGCGCAGCAGCATCACCGCACCCTGCTCGACATTGAGGTACTTGACGCTCTCTTGGACGATCATCTCCACGATGCTATTGACCGACAGCATCGAGCTGATCGCGATGCTGATGCCGTTGAGGATCGACAGCTCTTCAACCGCGCGGCGGAGCCGGAGGTTCTCCGCCTGCAACTCGGCCAGGCTTTGTGGAGGCGCGTCGCCGTTCATACAAACAGTGTCAAAGAGCCCCTGCCCGCTCGGAACCGGATGGGACCGGAACGGGGCCGACTCCCGATATCCCTACAAGTATAAAGGCCGCTACCGATTCCGAAGAGAGTGCGGAACGTGCTCACTACCGTCAGCAAGCCGGACAACTGATTCTATCGATGCTACTGAGCCGGGCCTTGGCGGCACGTAAGCTCGGTGCTATCTAGTAAACCTGGCGGGCGACGGGCTGAGATTCGGCGGGCGACACGCCGGCGGCATCGAAGACTCGATGGAACGCGGCTACGGTGACCGCTGACGGCTTGAAATTCCCGAACCGGTAGCCTTGCGCGATCGTTAGCGGCGTCCAGCCGTATTTGTTCTGCTGATTCCAGACCTCGATGTCGGCACCCTTCTCGGCGAGGAATTCGACGACGGCGGGGAGGTTTTTATAGGCGGCGGCGTGCATGGCGGTTTCGCCGCTGTCGTCGGTGGCATTGATGTTGGCGCCGAGATCCAAAGCCAGTTGCACGGCCTCCAATACTTCGCTCTCGGTTCCGGCATCTTCGCCGGGCGATCGCGTTCCGAGGCCGGCGGCTGCCATCAGAGGAGTGCTGTTCTCTTCGTTGGTCAGCAGCGCATTGGCGCCTAAGTCAACGAGCGTGCGCATGAACTCGGCGTCGGCGCTTTGGGCGGCGAGCATAAAAGGCGTCGCGCCGCGCTTGTTGAGACGCGTGTTGCCTAGATTCACGTTCTTCGTCATGCGTGTATCCAGATTCGCTCCGAGCGCAGCCATCTTCTTGACGAACTCGAGGCTGCTCATGTTGCCGGAGCCCTGGGGAGCCGGGTCGTTATCGCCGGCGCCCGGCTTGCGGACCGACGCTATCGCGTGCAGGACCGTATAGCCCGGCTGGTCGGCGTTAGGGTCGGCGCCGGCGTCGAGCAAAAGTGCCGCCAGCTCGAAGTGCGCGTTCGTCGCGGCCAAGAGCAACGCGCTCGTACCGGCCCGGGGCCCTGCCCGACGCGCCTCTCGGGGTTGGACGGTCTCGTTCACGTCCGCACCCGCTTCGATCAAAGCCTGCACGACGCCCCCGCGGCCTTCGCGCACGGCAAACAGCAGAGGCGTAAAGCCTGATTCGAGGGCGGCGCGAAAATCAGCGCCATACTCGATGAGCGTCTTGACGACCTCAGTGTGACCTTCGGCGGCGGCCCACATCAGGGCCGTCTGTCCTCGCTGCGTTTCTTTGCGATGAACGTCGGCCCCGCGCACCAGTAAGGCTTTGACGACCGCTAACTTGCCGGTTCGCGCGGCTGTCATCAGGGCGGTTTCT
>JAKZVK010000010.1:0-3955 GCA_047516085.1 Bryobacterales bacterium | reverse complement strand
CGAAGAGTTCATGGACGAGTTGCGATCCACCGACTCGCTAGAGCCCGCTCACAAGGGCCTGCTGAAGGACTTCCTGCGCCATTGCGACATGGTCAAGTTCGCCGAGCATCAGCCGTCGAAGGATGAGGTCGACGACACCATTGCCTCGTGCCGCCGCTTTATTGATGAGACGAAGGTCGAGGCGGGAGAGGTTGGTCAGCCGCTTGGGGTCGCGGCAGCGAATTGAAGCGTCGCGGGGTAGCGCCGCTCGACAGGTTGCGGCTTGCCATCGCCCCTTTCAGGGCTCCCTGACACAAGAGGTTCGATACCTGGGGTTCCGCCTGGCGGCGTCACCCCAGGCTAACGTCCAACGCCGCTTGGCGGCTGCTGCAGACCGGCTGTGTGCGTCTCTGGCGAGGCCCAGTGGGCGAGGAACACGAGCCGAGCGCGGCTCGGCAGGCCATGGGCTGGCGCAGTAGCTGAGGGATACGCGTGGACCTTGTTGCAGTTCAACGCAGGCTTACACCTGCGGCTCTGAGTTTCCAGAGAGGCCTCGGTGATTGCGTCGCACATCGAGTGGCAACTGGATAGCTACTTCGTCACCCGCGGCCGACGAGCGGCATCTTCGTCGCCATGACGGTCATGGTCAGCACGTTCGCATCGAGCGGCAAGCTTGCCATGTAGACCACGGCGCGCGCGATGTCTTCCACGTCCATGCGTGCCTCGACCGCGAGCGAACCATCCGGCTGCGGCACGCCCTGAGCCATGCGGGCCGTCATCGGCGTGACGGCGTTGCCGATGTCGATCTGCCCGCACGCGATGTCGAACGCGCGTCCATCGAGCGCCGTCGACTTGGTGAGTCCCGTGACCGCGTGCTTGGTGGCCGTGTAGGGGGCGGAGTTCGGGCGCGGCGTCTGGGCCGAGACGGAGCCGTTGTTGATGATGCGCCCGCCCCTCGGCGTCTGGCTCTTCATCAATTGCAGCGCCCCTTGCGTACAAAGGAACGCGCCAGTCAAGTTGACGTCCACCACCGCTTTCCACTGCTCGTAGCTCAACTCCTCCATGGGGACGCCCGGCGCGCCGATGCCGGCGTTGTTGAACAACAGGTCGAGCCGCCCGAACCGATCTTTTGTTTTCGCGAATACCTCGTTCACAGCCGCCGGGTCGCCCACGTCGGCGGACACGACCAACGACGGCGGCTTGCCTGATCCAGACTCGGCTCCGCACTCGATCTCCGCCGCGGTCTGATCCAGAGCCTCCCCTCGCCGTCCGACTAAGACCAGCGCATACCCCTCGCGAGCGAGCGCCAACGCCGACGCCTTCCCGACGCCACTGCCCGCACCCGTAACCATCGCGACCTTGTGCACCGAACCCATCTCCCTTCTGCTTCTGCTAAGACAAACGCTCGAACTGTGTTGTTTCTGGCCTTGCCCCGGTCGCTAGACAGGGTCATCCGTGCCGGGTGGGGCGGAAACGTCGACCCGGAGGCCGACGCTGCAGCTCGGGAGGCCCGCGCCACGTTCCTTCCAGCCACGCCTGTGATGGGCTCCGCTACCGATGCCGACAGCTCTGGACGGGATTGCGACCCCTCAAGCCGGCTGCCGAATATTGACCCAAGTGTGCACGTGCGGCGAGCCGCGGAAGTACCAGACCATCGACGGACTCTCGAGTTGCCACACATCCCAAACGCCGTCGTCGCCGATGTCATGGTTTTTGTAGAACGACATCGACAGAGCTTCGATGCCCCCGCCCGAGCGAATCAGCTTCATCGCCTCGTCGAGGTCAGCCTCACGGAACGGCAGCAGCAGGTCGGCCAACACGTGATCCACCAGCTTGCGCTGGTCCGCCGACATGTCCGACACCGGCAGGCCCTGCAACTCTTCTCGCGAACCCTTCAATTGCACGGTCGCCGTTTTCCGTTCGGCACGGGCCTCCCCGAGCAAAGCCGCCTCGCGTTGCTTCCCATCGAGCGCCTGGAACACCTCGTTGGCGCGTACCGCCTGGTACCAGTACACGTTGTTCGGGTGGTCGGCGCTCTCGTTGAAGCTCCCAGCCGCGTGCCCGTAGAAGATCGGCCCGCCAAACGCCGCGCCCTCCACCGAGTCGCCGTCACACCGTACCGTGCAATGACGGCCCGTGAGCACGAACTCGAAGGCGCCCGTACCCGGCTGGCCGAACAGCGCCACCGAGTAGTTGCCGAGCCCGTCTCCGTCGTCGTGGATGTGATGCATCACGTTATCCACGAACTCGGGGTTGTGCAGTCCTCGGAAGATCTCGGTGATCATCGCCTGCTGGTCCGCCGAGAAAAAGTCCTTGATGCTTACCGGCGTGATGTGCCAGTTGGCGTCGACCTTCGAGCGCAGTGGGTCGTCGAACGCGAAAGCCACCTGGCTTTTCTGCTCGGCCGACAGCGTGCTATAGAGTTGCGCCACCAGCGTCTCCGACGCCGTGTGTCTGGCGCCGGAGGCGACGCCGGCGCCGATCGCCGCGGCCCCCAACGCCGCCGTCTTCAGAAACCGACGACGGTCAACCGACGTACAACCCTGAAGCGATTGATTCTGAAGTGATCCATTTTGCAGTGACCCGTTTCGTACTGACATAACTAAAGGCCTCCGGTGCTAGAGGCGTTATCGCACGTCCGCCCGCGCAGGTCAAGCGCCTCTGCATCCATTCCTTTCGAGAGCGCCGTTTGAGTACCATCCGTACTCGGACCCAAGGTCGTATGAAGTCTCGTCGAGAGTCATATGTCTATGGTGGAATTGTCGGGTCGTCCAAACCAGCGGTACTATCGTTATGTTACCAACGTGGAGTAGTTTTAAACGGCGCCCCCCGGCACGGGATAGATATGGATCCTGTGCAAGCCAAACTGCTTCCGGCCGTGTTTTCGGGAACCAGAGCACTGGCACCCGAGGCGAGTGTGGCGGTTACGATGGCGCCGACGACTCAACCGACAGAGCCAGGACCGGGAAAGAGCGGCCTTCTTCCGGCCGGCAGACCGGCATCCAGCCCCGCAGCCGACACCGCCACGGGGCCGCCCTCCGAGCACAAGCTCTCAGCGCTGCACGCGATGAAACTCCCGCGCAACGCACTGCGGCCCGCGCCGCTGTTTGGCGAAAAGTCCGGCGGAGAACCAATCCCCCCCCCCAAGACGCCGAACGCTGTTACTTTGACGCTTGCGCCAGCGATCTTGACCCCCGCGCCGGCGACCTTGGCCGCCAAGCCGGCGGGTACCGCCCCCCCTGCCGCACCGCGAACGCAACTACCCCTTTCCGAGACGCAGGCGCCTCCGAGCGCGCCGCATCCGTGGGCCGTGACCCCGGACCCACCGGCTGGCCGGGCGTCGGCACAAGCTCCGCTGGAGGCCACCGCCGTAACGACGCCGAAACCTTGGAACGCGCCCAGCTCCGGACCGCCCGCGAGGCCCTCGGCCGATACGCCAACCGAGGCACCGACCGACCGCTTGCCGGTGCGACCGCCGCGAGGGCATACTGCTGCAAGGCGGCAGCACTGGGCCAAGCCGCCCATCGATGGGAGCCCGCTGCAAACCCAGCGCACTCGAGCCACCTTCGCGCCCCCGCCCCCGCCCTGGGCGGCTCACGAGTCCCGGGCGCCCGCCGAGACGCTCCGGCCGTCGCCGGCCACCGCCGAACCCGGCACCGACACCACGGCCCCTCGCACGCCCGAGCCCTTGCCGGAACCAGTATCCGCCCCGTTGTCTCAGTCCGTGAGCGAGGAGGACGAAGGCGATTGGAATCTCCGCGAAATCGCCAAACGTCGCGAGCAAAATCTTTCTAACGCGGCAGCCGTCGATGAGCAGCCGAGCCGGCTCAAAGGCGCCGTCACCTGGCAATGGACGGCCTGCCAAGACGCGCTCCGCCGAAGCCTCAGGTTCGTCCGGCCCATGGTGAAGATCGCCGTCGTCCTGCTGCTGCTTTTCACGCCGCTGGGCGACTCGTTCAAGCAGATCGCCGGCGGC
>JAKZVK010000009.1:0-9288 GCA_047516085.1 Bryobacterales bacterium | reverse complement strand
GCTCGAATCCCCGCGATCTTACGGTGGCTCATAGCTCCATGAATTATAGGTCGCCGCGCCCACGGGCTAGGGCCGATTCGGTCGCTTTCGAACAACCCGCCTCCATCCGCTACTGGGGCCGCGACTTGCGCTTATAGGCGTGAGTTCCTACTATGCGATGACGTACCCAAGCCTGCCGGCGGAACGCTCACCCCTTCAACCGCAACCAGGTTTCTCGAAGAAAGAGTGACTCCATGAAGCCTTCGCAAATCCGCATCATCATCATCGCCGCCGCAGTGCTGGTTGTGCTGGCCAGCTCGCGAACGATCTCCGAACTGGTCATCCAGTACCAGTGGTGGCAGGAGATGGGCCAGCTTCCCACGTGGTACAGCATGCTCATGTACCAGATTCTGCCGGCGACCTTGGCGTCGATCGTAGCCTGGCTGGCCCTGCTGTGGGCGCATCGCGGGGGCGTGCAGTTCGCGGCTTCGCCGGCGGCCCACTCGAAAATCTACTCGCGGATCGTCCTCGTGGCTCTGCTGGTCGTGGCGGTCGTCTTCATCGGAACGTCGGTCAACGCCGAGAAGGTCATGGCCTACATCGGGTCCTTCGGCGTCGACACGCCGCCCGACACCTGGACCGACCCCGTCTTCGAAGAGGAGCTGTCGTTCTATCTCTTCAAACTGCCGTTCTACGGGCAGCTTCTGCGCTACGTCTTCGTGCTGGCGGTGTTCTCGACCCTGATCTTCTGGGCCTCCGGACGTGGCTGGCAGATCTACGAGCGCCTGCGGCAGTTCCGTTCCGAGGGCGGAGCTATGGAGGAGTTCGATCCGGGGCCCAACCCCCTGCTGCTGCCCGGTGCGACCCAAACCGGCTTCGCCCGTATCTTGGCCTCCATCGCGCTGCTTGCCCTCGCGGCATGGTTCTATCTCGGGCGCTATAACCTGCTGATGAACGAGCACCCTTTCATGACCGGGATGGACTACGTCGACGAGGTGTTCGCCCTGCCTCTTCGGTGGTTCGTGGTCCTGGCGGCGCTGGTCGCGATTCCGCTCGTGGCGACGCGGAAGCTGAAACTGGCGGGTGGGCTGCTCGGCGCGGCGCTACTCGCCAACGTGGCGGTCCCGCAGGTGGTCAGCGTGATCAAGGTGAAGCCCAACGAGTTGAGGATCGAAAAGCCCTACATCTTGCGCCATATCGAAGCGACCATTGCAGCCTACGGGCTAAGCACCCGGGCGCAAGAGAAACCCTTCACTTCGTCACAGATGGAAACGGTCGACGTGAGCGTCCATCAGACGCTGGTCGAAAACATCCGCCTGTGGGACTGGCGCGCTTTCAATGACACCATCACCCAGATCCAAGCGCTGCGGCCCTACTACCGCTTCGCCGACGTCGATATCGACCGCTACATCATCGACGGCAAGATCAAGCAGGTGTTGCTCTCCACCCGTGAGATCGACGTCGGACAGTTGCCGGCCGAAGCGCGGCAAAGTTGGGTAAGCCGCAACCTGATCTACACGCACGGATACGGCCTGGTCATGTCAGAGGTGAATCGCACCACCGACGACGGGCTCCCGGTGTTGCTGATTCAAGACGCGCCCCCGCAGGTCAAGATACCCGACATCAAGCTGACACAGCCCGAGATCTACTACGGCGAGTTCACCCACGATCCGGTGTTCGTCGCGACGGATGAGCCGGAGTTCGACTACCCCTCGGGCACTGAAAACATCTACACGGCTTACGAAGGCGCCGGCGGATTTCCCATCGACTCGCTGTGGCTGCGGCTGGCGGCGTCCATCAGCACGGGCGAGTACAACATCGTCCTGACGGGTCTGATGAACGAGAACAGCCGGATGATGCTCTACCGCAACGTGCTGGACCGGCTCGAGCACCTGGCCCCGTTCATCCACTGGGAGCCGGACCCGTATCTGGTCATCGCCGAGGACGGCCGGCTTTTCTGGATGGTCGACGGATACACGTCGTCGGATTCCCATCCTTACTCGGCCGCAGTGAACATGCCGGCCCTGGAGGGAAGGGCCAACTACGTTCGCAATGCAGTGAAGGCTACGGTCGACGCTTACAACGGGACGGCGACCATCTACCAGTTTGCGGCGGCCGACCCGATCGTGCGGGTCTATCGGACGCTGTTCCCCAATCTCTTCAAAGACGAGACCGAGATGCCGGCGTCGCTGCGGCAGCATGTGCGCTACCCGGAATTGATGTTCCAGATTCAGGCGGAGATGTATCGCACTTTCCACATGCGTGAGGCGGAAGTCTTCTACAGCAAGGAAGACGTGTGGGAAGTGGCGCAGAGCCTTGCCGGGGACTCCAATACCCCGACGCCGATGCGGCCGACCTACATCGTGGCGACGCTTCCCGGCGAAACCGAGCCGGAGTATCTGTTGATGTTGCCCTTCACGCCGAGGAACCGGCCGAACTTGATCGGCTGGATGGCGGCTCGTTGCGACGGAGACAAGCTGGGCGAGCTGATCTTCTACCATTTGTCGAAACAGGAACTGGTCTTCGGGCCGAGCCAGATCGAGGCCCGCATCAACCAGGATCAAGAAATCGCCAAGGACCTCACCTTGTGGGGCCAGCAAGGCTCGCGCGTGCTGCGTGGAGACATGATCGCCCTGCCGGTCGCTGATAGCTTCCTGTATGTCGAGTCGATCTACATCCAGGCCGAATCGGCGCGCATGCCGCAGCTACGCAAGGTCGTGCTGGCGATGGGAAACCGCCTCGTCTACGAAGATACGTTCGAGCAGGCCCTCGCGGAAATCAGCGGAGGTGACGTCGGCACGCTGCTGGCAAGCGCATCGCCGGAGGACAGCACCGACACCGCGACAGGACAGCCTCCCACCAGGGCGCCCGACTCCAGGGCCACCAACCGACAGCTAGCGTCCCGCCTCCAGCAACTTCGGAGGCAAGCCGAGCAACTGGCTGAGGAGTTGGCGAAGGTCGAAACGGACCTGCGGCGGTAAGCGAGCCGGCCCGA
This sequence comes from Bryobacterales bacterium, assembly GCA_047516085.1. Taxonomy (GTDB): domain Bacteria; phylum Acidobacteriota; class Terriglobia; order Bryobacterales; family UBA6623; genus JAKZVK01. Next base: position 6,314 of record JAKZVK010000009.1, on the reverse strand, counting down.
ACGCAGCGGTTCCTGGAAGGCCAGTGCCGGGCTCGCCGCTTAGGCCGGCCACCCTCGCTTGAGCACCCCTCGGGGCGCGGGTCGCTCTGGCCCGGCGCGCCTCCAAGCGAAACCATGATTGACCGACGATACATGCTCGCGCTTGTGGCACTGCTGCTGTTGGCGACAACGGCGTGCCGGCAAGACAGCTCCAAGAGAGTCATCGGTGTCGTTCCCAAGGGCACCAACCACATCTTCTGGCAAACGGTCCGCGCCGGAGCTCTCGCCGCGGCCGACGAATTCGACTTCGCAATCCTCTGGAACGCCCCGCAGATCGAGACCGACTCGAGTCGGCAGATTACCATTGTCGAGAACCTGATTAACCGCAAGGTCGACGGCATCGTGCTCGCCCCGGTCGACGAGGAAGCCTTGGTGGGCGTGGTCGAGCGGGCGGCCGAGCACGGCATTCCCGTCTCGATCTTCGACTCGGCTCTCAACAGCGATCGCATCATCTCGTTTATTGCTACCGACAACTACTCCTCGGGCGTCATGGCGGCGGAGAGGATGGGCAAGATCCTCGACGGCCGGGGCAAGGTCGGCGTGATCGGCTTTATGCCAGGCAGCGCTTCGACGATGAAGCGCGAGTCGGGTTTCGTCGACACCATCGAGAAGCAGTTCCCCGGCATCGAAGTGGTCGGCGTCAAGTACACCATGGCCGACCGTGCCAAGGCGCTTGCGGAAGCGGAGAACTTGATGACCGCTCACCCCGACTTGGCGGGCCTGTTCGCCGACAACGAATCTTCCACCGACGGGACGGTGCGTGCCGTCAAGCAGCGCGGCATGGCGGGCAAGGTACAAATCGTCGGATACGATGCGTCCCCGGAGTTGATCGAAGAGCTCAAGGCCGGCACCATCGACTCGATCGTCGTCCAGAACCCCTTCAAGATGGGCTACGAAAGCACCAAGGCCATCGGGCTCCACCTGCGTGGGGAGCAACCGGTGCGGGAGATGGACTCGGGCGCCCACCTCATCCTTCGCGAGAATCTCGATCAGCCCGCGATTCAGGAACTGCTCTTCCCCGATATTGAACGCTGGCTCAAGGGCTGAGAATCCGTTTGACGAAGAAAAGTTCCCGATTCGCCGTCCGACAATCCGTCCTCTTTGACTTCAATAAAGGACTCTGAGAGGATAAGCAGGTATTCTGAAGCGTCAGGCTCGCCCGGCAACGTCGCCCTTTTTCGTTCTCCCGCGGCTCAGCTCCTGCCCCTTCGACGGCTGACCCATCGTTTGTGGGTTGGCGGGCACCGATGGAGACTGCATGAAGAAGCTCTACGTGGGGAACCTTCCGTACTCGGTAACCGAGGGAGCCCTTGAAACTTTTTTTACCGAGCGTGGCGTCAAGCTCGATTCGGTAGCGATGATCCGCGACCGCGACACGGGCAATCCGCGCGGATTCGCCTTTATTGAGATCGAAGACGACGAACAGGCGGATCAGGCCGTCGAGACGTGTAACGGGCAAGACTTCAGTGGCCGGGCGCTGGTGGTGAACGAGGCGCGTCCCCGTGTTCCCTCCTTTGGCGGAGGCGGCGGCGATTACGGCGGCGGCGGTGGGGGCGGGGGCGACCGCCCGCGCGGACGCGGCAAGGGAAAGGGCAGCAAGCGCGGGAAGCCCCGGCGGGGAACGGATAGCTGGTAAGCCCTTTGGAGAATGCCCCGCTTTGAATGTTTCGTCCGTCGAAGGTAAAGCGGACGTTTGCAGTTGGCCTGACTGACGCCTTCCCTTCGAGTTTCCCTGTGAGTTGATCCTCTTCAAGTCGGCCGTTGGGCTTGGCGCGGAACCCAATCCCCTCACGGCTGGTTTGCGGTTAAAGGCGTGGTCCGCGGACGACTGTGGTCCGTGAACAATTCCGTGACGCGCAGCCCTGCCTTGGCGCCACAATCTTCAGCCACCCCCTCGGCAGCCCCTTAAACTCCTGCCTCTAGCGCCTGCAGGATCCCTCGGATGTATCCGTAGCCATAGGCGAAGGCCTGCATACCGAACTCCGGATCATCGGGATGCCGCGGCAAATGGTCGGGCATAACCATGTAGGGGTAGTCGACCTCATATAGGGTACGAGCGACCTCGACCATGTTCATGTCGCCTTCGTCGGGCCAGACTTCCATGAAGTCGTCGCGCTTGCCCTTGATGTTCCGGAAGTGAATGTTGAAGATCTTCCGCCGCTCTCCAAAATGGCGGATGACGTCGTGGATCTCCCGGTTCGGGTCCTGGAGCATCTCTGCCGTCGTGCCGAGGCACAGGTTGAGCCCATGGTTGGGGCTCTCGTGCATGGCAACGAATTTCTTCAAGCCCTCCGGCGTGCCGAGCACGCGGTCCACACCGCGGTAGCCCTCTGGCGGCACGCCGGGGTCATGGGGATGGCAGGCGATGCGGACGCCGTGCTCGTCGGCGACCGGGACCACCCTCTTGAGGAAATACTCGATTCGCTCCCAGAAGATGTCGGCGTTGACCCGGCCCGCTTCGGTCAACTCCCCGGTGGTTTTCTTCGCGTCTTCCCAACGCCACGTACTGTAGCTGGACCCTCCTCGCCCCGGAGTCGACCCGGTGCGCCGCATGCTGAGAAACGAGAGGTTGTACTTCACCGCCGGCACGCCTGCTTTGGCGCAACCGGCGACAAGCTGCTGCATGCCTTCGATGGCCCGGTCCCGCTCGGAGCCGTCCGTCACCAGGTCTCGGCTGCGCCAGCCACTGGGGACAACGAAGTCCAGCGTGACGCCGTGCTTCTCGCACATTGCCCGCGTGCGCGTGAGGCTCTCGACCGTCCAGAGCTTTCCGCGTTCGGGGCAGTACCCGGCGATGTGTTCGACGCCGTGCCGCTTGAAGTAATCGAGCAACTCGGGCGTCGTTGGGTACCGTTGGGTCCCCACGTACATGCGAACCGGCTTGTGTTGGGGCCTGGCTTTCGATGACTCCCCGGAGTCGGCCTGCGGTGAGTCGGCCCGCGGTGAACAAGCCGCCAGTGAGGCCGCCACGCCGGCGGTGACAAAGTGTCTTCGTTTCATCGCTGCAAATCCTTCCGGCGTCAGCTTAGCAATCCGCGCTACGCGCCCGTCCGAACAACTCGGGCCGATACGCGCTTCAAATGTGAGGGCACGGCATGCCTGCCACCACACGCGTTTGCCCCAGACGGGACCCGAGACTGCTCCACTACCTTCCACATCTCCGTCCCGCCAGCATCCTGATACGATCGCAATAGATACGGCCTACCCGTGAGCACCCTCCTTCGCTTTGCCCTCGGTCTGTGGTTGAGCGGCTCGCTGCTATTCGCGGCGGCGGTCCGCATCGAGAACCCGTTCGGCAACATCAGCGTGAGCGTCACGGGCGGGGCCAAGGTGCTTCTTGATCCCAGCAGCAGCGAGGCGCGGGAGCTCCGCCCCGGCGACGTCCGGGTGATCCGGCGGGGGGAGCTTTCGCTGATCGAATGCACTCCCGAGGACGGGGCCCCCATCAACATCGACGTTCAGATTCCCTACGGACTGGCCGTGCAGGCGCTCACCGGCAAGGGGGGCATCTCGGTCATCGGCCTAGTGCGCAACGTCGACCTGATCACCGAGTCGGGCGACCTGAAGCTGGTTGCGCCGTGGGAGGCCACGCGTCTCTGGATCGGGGCCGAGCGTGAGCCGCGCGAATACGTGGCGCCGAAAGGCGTCAAGCTGCAAGTCGAACGCGTCGAGCGGACCGAGGACGGGCCCGATGCTTGGGTGTTGACCAACCACCTCGGCACGTCGCGGGTCAGCTACGGGCGCATCCAGGCGAAGGTCACGACACCGGGCCGCGTCGAGATCGGGGAAATGCCTTTTCCGCAAGAGGCGCCGCTGCGCCTTCACTGGCAGGCGCCCGAAGCTCTCGAGCGGCTGTTTGTCCGTCCCAAGCGAACACGACTGCGCCGCAGGGGACGCCCCATAGAACTTCCGCCGGCTGGTGATGGCGCACCGGAAGTGCTCACCGTGACCGACGGCGAGGTCCGCTTCAGATCCGATGTGCGCATTGTCAACATGCCGGTGGCTGTCCACGATGAGGCAGGCGAAGCGCTGGCGGAACTGACCGCCGAGGATTTCGAAGTCCATGAGAACGGCGTACTCCAGGAAATCGCCTATCTCGACAGCGGCGAGTCCCCCTTCAATCTCACCCTACTTCTTGATTTGAGCTTCAGCACCAAGCAAGACCGGCCCGCCATGAAGGCCGCCGCCCGACGCTTCCTCGACGTGGTCGGGCCGCACGACCGGGTCGCCCTCCACGCGCTGGCGAACGGGATGCTCCACGTCATCTCGCCGCTTACCGGCGACCGCCGCATGCTGGCCACCTTGATCGACACGCTGCCGGAACTGTCCGGGGGCACACCGCTGTACGACGTGATGGTCTTGAGCTATGCCAACGAGTTCCGCCAACTCCCTGACGAGCGCAACGCCATGATCGTTATCAGCGACGGTATCGACAATCAACTGCGGGGCGAGCTGACGCCGTCGAAGGTCTCGTTCCGCCGGCTGGAGAAGGCGGCGCGCGAACTGCACGCACTCATCTACCCGATCCTGCTCGACCCGAAAACCGGAGGCAAGAAACCGCCGCGATGGGCACGGAAATCGCGCGAGAGGATGGAGCGCCTCGCCACGGCCACCGGAGGTCGGCTCTTCCCGGCCCGCTCGGTACAAGACCTCGAACCCGTTTACCCGCAGGTAGCGGGAGAACTGCGCAGCGTCTACAGCTTGGCGTACCGGCCCAAGAATCAGGACTTCGACGGCCAGTGGCGCTCGGTGGAAGTGAAGGTCAAGCGCCCCAGGGCACGGGTGCGCACCCGCCGGGGTTACGTCGCGCAGAAGTAGCGGCGGGATCGAAACCCCTCCCGCTACATAATCCCGTACTTGTCAAAGGCCTCTAAGGCGGACATCCCCCCTTCGATGGCCTTGCCCACTAGCTTCTCCCCGCGTGATTTTTCGAGCGCCTTCGTGATGACCTCTTCCTCGGCTTCCCGCGGCACTACGCAGACGCCGTCAACGTCACCCAACACCAGATCGCCGGGCTTGACGCTAACACCCGCTACCTCGAGCCGGCAGCGGAAGTCGACCACTTTGGCGCGTGCGGCGAAGTCCTGTGCATAAGGCCCCCACGAGAACGTCGGGAACTCCAAGGCCAGCAACCCATGCGCGTCGCGACAGTAGCCGTTCATCACCGCGCCGACGCAGCCGAGTATCTTGGCACGGGTGGCCATCAATTCACCCCACAGCGCGTAGCGGGGCGAGCCGCCGCCGCCAAAGTAGATCTCGTTCGGCTTCAGGTCATCAAGCGCTTGGAGCATGACGCCGAAGTTGCGTGCCAGCAACGGGTTTTCGGGGTCGGGTGATTCGGGTTCGTCGAGCCAGTCCGCGGCCAGCACGGTCATGGCGCGACCGATCGTGCGCGTCGAGGGCTCCAGCGGACGCACCTGCGGCGGCAGGAACTGATGCAGCAGACCCATCTTGTCCATGGCATCGCCCACTACGGCGGTAAAAAGCTCGCGCCGGGTAAGCTCGAATAACTCTTCGTCAGATTTCCACTCAACGCTCATGTTTGTGTTGTTCTCTCAATTGGAATGGGGGCTTGCAGGGAACTGAGCCGTAGCCACTGTAGGACGTCACGCCGCCGCCCACGCCTTGCGCAGGTAGGCCGCTCCTTCGAAAGCAATGTCGTCGTTCGAGGGAGCCAAGTCGCGCCAGATCGCGGTCGCGGCCGCGAGGTCCGGGATCGTCCCGTTGAACGATTCGATCGTCAACCAACCGTCGTAGCCGATCTCCTTGAGCACGTGCAGCACTCCCGCCCAATCAATATGGCCGGTGCCGGGAACGCCCCGGTCATTCTCGCACGTGTGCACATGCTTGAGCCGCGAACCGCACAGCCGGTACGCCGCCACGACATCCTTTTCCTCGATGTTGGCGTGAAACGTGTCGAATAGAATGCCGACGTGCGGGCTGCCGACCTCGTCAACGAACCGCACGGTGTCCTCCGCCGTATTGAGGAAGTACGTTTCGAAACGGTTCAGCGGTTCGACGGCCAGTTCCACACCGGCGTCGGCGAGGGCGGGCTCTAGTTGTTGGTGGAACTCGACGCCCCACTTCCACTCGTCTTCGTTGCGGCGGCGGCCGGGTAGATGTCCGACCGGGGAGTACGTTGGCCCGGCGATCAAGTCCACGCCGCTCTCGGCAGCGGCGGCAATCAAGCGTTTCCAATGATCGAGCGTGGCGGCACGCACCGAAGCATCGTCACTGATGGGGTTCTTGCCCGGCGGATTGACCGAGCAGAACGT
>JAKZVK010000008.1:0-4770 GCA_047516085.1 Bryobacterales bacterium | reverse complement strand
CACCCTGGCTCTCGAACAATGGAAACACCGGACATCTGGCGGCGAGCTTCCCCTTCAAGAACGCGACGTCCGAATCTCACTGATGAACTCGACCGACATACCGGGACGGGAGATCGCGGAGATTCTCGGCTTGGTCCAGGGCCACACTGTGTTTGCGGTCTGGCTTGGGAAGGATCTATCGGCCATAGTCAGACTCGTCCTCGGAGGCGAGTTGACCGAATACACAGAGATGATGGGAAGGGCTCGGGCAGCGGCAACGAACAGGATGACGGCTCAGGCCACCGAGATGGGGGCAGATGCAATAATCAACGTCCGCTACATGACTACGAGTGTCGTCGCGAGCGCGGCCGAACTGTTCGCCTATGGCACGGCAGTCAAGCTCAGAAAATAGGTCGAGGAACTCAAGCGCCTGGTGCCCACGGGTCGACCGGGGAGCTGAAGGGCGTGCCGACCGGGGACTCAACCAGCGCAGAGACTTGCTCCTCACGACCCCCGTCGCCCTGAGAGCGACGGGGCACCGACCCCGCCAACGGACTTCCGACTTCTGGTCCGCAAGGCACGATATTCGTCTGGCCAGCTGTAGACGTCATCGTCCGCTTCTGAGGGCAACGAGCCTCAACGAGACTGGCAAGTGGCGGTCTTTTCGGCGAGTGGCACGTGGCATGGCCCATGCACCAAAGACCCTCTGAGCGGGGACCCTTGGTGAACCTACAGGGTGTGGGTAGGCTGGGTAGTAGCCGGGGTCACCCGCCCAGTCCCCATTCGCCCCCGTCGGCCTGAGTTCTACGACTGTCAATGGCAACCTATCTCGGGGCGGGTGGACCTTACCTACCCAGGCATAGCGCCGTTGTGCCAACCCGACCAATTGGTCGAGAAACTCGGCCCGAGTTGCATCCAGTGATGACCTCACACTAGGCGACAAGGCAGCAGCTATCTGGCGGGACGACTCTTCCACATAGCCGCGTTATGCTTGAAGAATGGCTGCCTTGCCCGGGTACATGTTCGACACCAACGTGTTCAACCGCATTCTTGACGGGGTGATCTCGCTGGAGGCGCTCACGGATCGCTGCGTAGCCTATGCAACGCACGTTCAACGCGACGAGATCAACAACACCAAGAATCCAGGACGGCGAGCGGCGCTTGCACACGTGTTCGACAACGTCGTCGGAGTGCAGCTGCCGACAGATTCCTTCGTGCTCGGGGTGTCCCGTCTTGACGAGGCTCGGCTGGGCGGTGAGCGTGTGGTTCCAACGGCGTCAGGTGTGTATGACGTGTCAAGGTACGGTCAAGCACGATATGGCACTGAGGACGACCTCTACTCCGCGCTGAAAGATCGTCTGGACCGCATCAATGGAAACAAGCCCAACAACGTGCAGGATGCGCTAATTGCCGAGACGTCGATCAAGGAAGGACATCTTCTGGTGACCGACGACACGGATCTGGCAGCTGTGACGAAGGAATATGGCGCACAGTGTCTTTCGGTCAGCGAGTTCTTGCTGCAGTACACATAGTGGGCCGCAACGTGTTGACCGACCGCGGTTCATGGCGCAGCCCGACCAAGTGGTCGATAACTCCGAGTGAGCCGTCACGCTAACAGTGACGAGTCCCCGGTCGCCCATCTTGCACCGCAACGACCGCGTCCACAGCGTCTACGAGTTCGACACGAACGAGAAGGCGATTGAGAAAGGCTGGGAGCTGCGCCAGCAGCTCGTGGACGGGAAGCTAGACCAGCTTGGCAACTAGGGTCGGGCGTGCGTTTTTCTCGGCCAGAACGCCACATACAGGGCGGGTTCCTGACCCCTCTGAAGCCCGATCGTCTCGGTCGGAAGGGTAAGCCTCGCACCGCCGTGAGTCTTGAGGTGGGTGTTGAGAAGTGGTCCTGTATGTGGGCGCGTAACGCCCAGGAAGTTTGCTAGGCCGGTATCACTTCGGAGAGTCAGGTCGCGGCCGTGGCCGGGGGGGTGTCAAAGAGCACGGCGGGCAGGGGCCCCTGAGTGCTCCACACTGTGGCCGAAGACCTTGAGCAAACGGCACCAAGAACTCGCAGTTCAGCCCCGTATTATGGGCTTCCGTACCGTTTCGACGAAATCGTGACGTTTGGACTGCGAACGGTGCCGTTCATGGACGGTTCATCCGTCGGCCCTCGCGGCCGGGAGTTCTTGCTTATCGACGACAGTGTCGCTCGCGAGGCGAACGGCGAGGCGCCCGTCCGCGGGCCAGCTTCGCCGGGATTCGGCCAACCGTATGCGACCATTCGTCGCGATTGCGTCGAAACGGTACACAGGCCCATTTCTCGGGGCTGGACCGGCGACTCTGAGCACCGTTTTCCCAGGCTCCGTTTCTCCGGCCAAGATGCGCGTCTTCACCCGCCGAGGTGACTGTGCGTAAAGCTCACCCGGCACCTTCATGCCGTTTGACGCGAACCGCGCCGCGAACGATCGTAAAAGGGGTTCGTTCCTGCCGGGCGTACCAACCTTCGCGGTTTCATTCGAGAAACGCGTTCCGCTCGTCAACTTGACAGCCAACTCACGCGCCCTCTGGTCGCGAAACATCGCGAAGAAATCGTCCCAGAACGGTACGTTTACTCAGGAGTGCCCGTCGGGCGACAGGTGGACGCTCAAGTAGCGATCTGGCCGGGCGCCACGGAGCGGCTCGGTCACACCGTCAGGATCAACCCACACGAGGGAGTGCAGCTCCTCAGGGACCTGACCGCGCGTGTACACGAGCGTGCCGTCGTCCGCCACCGAAAACGGCCTGCCTCTGAAGAATTGTCCAACTCGAACGCCGTCGATCAGCGGCGTCGGGTCGCCCATGAGCACCAGTCGTTCCTGATCAAACGGCACGGCCCACAGGGCGTTACCGCGGACAAACACAATGTGGCCGGACGCCACATAGCGAGGGAACCTCCCGTCCAAGAGTTCGGTGTGGTCGTCGGCCTCACGCGAGTACACTGCAATGCGGTCGCTCGTCCCGGTCGTCCCGCTGATGGAAAAGAGGATCGCCTGGCCGCTTGGGAGGACATCTGGCGTTTTATGGGTCTATCCGGGTTTCCCGATCGGGCTTGCATCCGGGCGAACCGCACCCGATACTTCTCAGCCCGCTGTTCTCCATCCGGTCGTCGGGGTGTGTCACTCGCGACCGGGCAGCCTCCGGCGACCCCGCTGTCAGTCGGAACCGTCGAAGGGAAACCGAGCGTTAGACACCAACGTCAATGCCCCAGACACCGACCAACGCCACGACGCGGCCCACCACCCGGAAGCGGGTGAGCTACGTCCGGCGTCTCGACCAGATCGAACAGCTGACGCCCCAGGAGCGGGAACGGCTGAAACCGGTTGCGGATAAGTACGTGTTCAGGGCGAATGACTACTACCTCGGGCTCATCGATTGGAACGACCCCGAGGATCCGATCCGCCAGCTGATCATTCCGCGCGACGAGGAGCTCATCGACTGGGGACGGCTCGACGCCAGCAACGAGGCGAGTGTCACCGTTGCACGCGGCGTCCAGCACAAATACACCGATACGGTGCTCCTCCTGTGCAACGAGGTCTGCGGGGCGTACTGCCGCTACTGCTTCCGGAAGCGGCTGTTCATGGACGAGAACGACGAGGTGATGAACGACATCAGTGACGGCCTCCGCTATATCGCCGACCATCCGGAGGTCACCAACGTCCTGCTGACCGGCGGCGATCCGCTGCTGATGAGCACGCGCCGGCTCGTCAACATCTTCGAGGCGCTCGGAGCCGTTCCGCATGTCCGGATCATCCGGCTCGGCTCCAAGATGCCCGCGTTCGACCCGTGGCGTGTGCTGGGCGACGATGCGCTGCAGGCCGCGTTCCGGAAGTACTCCACGCCCGAGCACCGCATCTACATGATGGCCCACTTCGATCATCCGCGCGAGCTGACCGACGTGGCCATCGAGGGCATCGATGCGTGCATCAGAAACGGCGTCGTCTGCGTCAACCAATGCCCGCTGATCAAGGGCATCAACGACGACCCGTATGTCCTCGCCGAGTTGTACGCGACCTTGTCCTACATCGGCTGCCCGCCCTATTACCTGTTCCAGGGACGCCCGACCGCCGGGAACGAGCCGTACGAAGTGCCGATCGTGCGCGGCTGGGAGATCTTCCAGCAGGCGCTCCGGCAGGGATCGGGTTTGGCGCGACGCGCTCGCTACTGCATGTCACACGAGACCGGCAAAGTCGAGATCATGGCAGTCGACGAGGAGCGGATGTATCTCCGCTATCACCAGGCGAAGGATCTGGATGACCTCGGCCGCTTCCTCATCCGCCGCCGCGACGACGAGGCCTACTGGCTCGACCAGCTCGTCCCAGCTGAGCCGGTCCCAGCGTAGTCGTGCGCACCCGTCCTCCCAGCACGCGCCTCATCGGTCGGCGCGCAGTCCTGCGCGGCGCGGCGAGCCTTTCGCTGGCACTGCCGCTCCGCGCCGGCGCGGCAAGCCTCTCGCTGGCACTGCCGCTCCGCGCCGGTGCGGCAAGCCTCTCGCTGGCGCGGCCGCTTCGCGCGATCGCACAGGAACCCGACCCCACACAGACGCGGCCGCAACCACACGACCGCTTCGTCTTCGCACTCGGGGCGCGCGCGGGCCAGGTGGTCGCGCCGGATGATGTCGTCTTGGGCGATCCACAGCTGTTCGCCTACCCGATGGACCCGACGACCGCGGTCGTCCGAGACGGCTCGCGGCTCAATCAAGTCATGCTGGTCAGGTAGACGACGCCCATGCCGCGGCTCCGACCAGGCGCGCGAGTCCAG
>JAKZVK010000007.1:0-3824 GCA_047516085.1 Bryobacterales bacterium | reverse complement strand
CCGCCGACCGCGAGTTCTCGAGACCCGCCCTATCGCTCGACGGGGATCCCCACGTTGTAGCACAAGCAAAGAGGCCGCTCCAAACTTGAGACAGAGACTCGCGATCAATTCAAACTTCGCAACTGAGACTCAGATTCACAGTAGCAAATACCCCCTCAAACATTGGGGTCTTTGGGTCCATCGCTGCAACGAGCGGAGAGCGGTCCTGTTTTTGCCGCGAAATCGCCACCGACCCGCGTCGTCGCCGCAGCCGGCCGCAGCCGGACGATCTCGCGATGGTCGTCGTGCGGCGGGTCAACGGCACCCGACGTCGCCGCCGAAGTCTCCAATGGCAATGGGCGCTCTGTCGGAGACTCCGACCCCCTCGACGGGCACCCCCCGCGCCGGCGGACTTTCAAGCGCCTGGTACCGCTGGCTGCGCGACGCGGTCCGCCGGCGCCGGGTCTCTCCTAGATCACGATGCGTTCGATTTCGTCGAGCAAGATCGTGTCCGCCGTCCGGTCGTAGAGCTTCGTCGTCTTCGGCGACGCCTGCCCGGCGATCCGCTGGGCTTGCTCGAGCGTCCGGCCGTTCGACAGATACGCCGTGATCCCCGTCGCCCGTAAAGAGCGTGTACTTGACCGACGAGTAGCTGATCGTTCGGAAGTTCCAAACGCGGCGAGCAAGCCAGATGTCCAGAAAATCGGCGACCAAAGCGACCTTCCGATCGAGTTCTTGCGGACCGTCATCGGGGCTGAGCGGAGCCAGCAGAGCCTGGGACTGTAGCGTAAACCCACGGTCCTCGTTGTAGCGGACCGATTCCCAGCCCCCCGTCAGCGTGCTCGCTGCACGCCCGACAACCAGGGCCTGTCGCGCGTAGAAGTCCAGGTCTCGCGAAACGAATCCGACGAACGAGTCAGAGTCTCTCAGCCCAAGGTGCTCCTTGTGATCCCGCACCCAGCGATGGAACTCTGTGCCGATGCGCTCGTAATCCTTGTTCTCGGCTCCCTTCTGACCCCGACGGATTGTCTCGGCGTGGCGGGCGCGGAGCCAGTTCTTGAAGAAGTCCACGTCTTCTTCGTCACCCAACTCCTTCAAGGCCTGCATGTGCTGCTTCCAGGTTGTGTTGACCTGACGCTGGTCGTCTTCCTGGCGCACATTGGCAAGCACGTAGCCCTTCAGCATCTCTGGAAGGCTCAAGCTGAGCCCCCTGTCGTTCATGGTCTCGAAGATCGTGTACGCATCCTCGTCCGAATACGCCTCTATCTCGACGAGGTGTACGTTCTCCAGCAACCAATCGATGAAGAAGGGCAGCGCGACTCCCGTAACCTCTTCCGGCAGGTGGTCGGCGATGTTAGCGTAGCGGGCGACGATGTTCCGCACGGACTCGTTTGTGCCGTTCGGGTGTCGCGCCTCGCCGTTCATCAACCGCTGCATGACCTCAACGCGGTCCGGCACATCAAGATTGAAACTCTTGCGACCGAACTTCTCGGAGTAGATGAGAGTCTGAACCTCGACACGCTCGTCTCGGTCGTCCTGGAGGTGGTGCAGGTGGATCAGCACCAGCGTTAATGTGGTCAGACGCTGCTGGCCGTCCACGACGAACCGTTGGCCCCGCTTGTGGCTGATGACAATGGACCCGAGAAAATAGTGACCGTATCCTTCAACCTCGTGGCGCGAGTGGTGAGACTCGTAAGAGTCGAGGAACTTCCCTGTCAGGTCGTCGATCAGCTCGCGGACCTGTCGCTCCTGCCAAGCGTACTCCCGCTGGTAGAAGTCGATGGCGTATTTGGCCGTGTCGAGTAGTTCGCGGACGGTGCGGGCACGTCCGTCGATGGTCTTGGTCTGGGCCTTGTCGTCCGCCCCTGTCTGATTCGACGATGCCAGGGAACGCCGAGCGCGTTCGGCGTCAAGCGTGCCGAAGCCGGCCAATTCTTCAAGCTGCAGGCCGTAGAGGAGGGCAACCAGGAGGTAGTCGCGTTCGCCGACCTGCGTCGAGGGATCGATCTGCGCGAGCACGTGCGCCAGCTCGGTGTCGCTGAGGTAGCCGAGCACGGGACGCGGGGCCTTCTTCACGGGGGATGGCGAGCGACCTCCACTGAAGATTCACAGCCGGAACAACCAGTTGATCTTGATGAAATGCGCTAACTCCAGTCTGGGGGCAATGTCCGCCACCCCCTGCCTCTCCCGGCCCGCCAGGCTCTGAGTGACGCAAGCGGAATCGGCACCCCAATCACCCCGTCCACATCGCGCTCAATGAGGCGACACAAGTCTCTCTGCCAACGTACCTCCCTCGGCGCCCATGCTCGACAGTCGGAATAGTGTCCATTGTTCGCAATGCCAACAATTGCATTAAGCTGTAGTCCAGCCGTGCGCATCAGATGGTCGTAGGAAAACGTGTCCTTATTCCATGATGGCACTGCGACCACTTCAACCCGCGCGAGAAGGTCGGCGACCTTGCGCGTCTCAATCAACTCACTACAGATACGCACTGAGACTCGCCCGTATACACTGTCGATCACAATGCGCCGTCGTTGTCGCCCCGCATGTTGCCGGCGGTACGACAAACCACGCCGCCGAAGCTCCGCTTCTTCATCCCTCGCTGGATGTCCCTTCGACCACGGCCACGTCGCCGCTGACCTGAATGGCCCAGGAATCACAGCGTACGCTTGATTAACAACAGTCGGCGATGTTCTGTCGTGAAGGTACTCAAGCCCGACAATAAGACCGAATCCTCCGTGGCGTGTCACGTACGTTGCCACCTCTCGAAACCACGCTCTCGGCAACGACAGTTCGGGCAAGACTAGTAGACTCTCTCCCCCCCGATGCGCACGTGCACGCTCTGCGGCGCGCGCCAAAACTTCCCTTACGCCACGGAGTCGTCGTGCAGTCAGAATCGGCATCCCAGCCAGAGATCCGTTTCTCCGAGTGGCCGCGCCGTCGTAGTAATCGCTACTGCCCACCAAGTTGCCCAAGGCCCCCGGACCGCTGGTAAGCTGGCCCGGGCCAGGACCTCGACCTCGAAGGCCGAGGCCAGCGGGCCGAGCCTCGCGCGGGCGTCGCGGCGGTGGATCTCGAACAGCTCGTCCTCGCGGGCTCGTTGCGCACAAAGACGTTCCCAGCGGGTCTGTGGGGTCTCATCATCACCCATCACGCCACCCGCTTGCCGACGCCGACGCCGATGACCACCGAGGCACTCATGGCCGTGCTTCCGTCGCCGTCGCCCTCGAGCCGCTGCAGCCGCAGCTTCGAGGCGCGCTGGCGCACGGCCGACTCGGTACGACCGAGCCGATCGGCGAGCTCGACCAGGCGCCGGCCGCCGTGCTCGTAGTCGAGCGCGTCGGCAAGGCGAACGGCCGTGTCCTCGGTCGGTGTCCAGCGCCTGGTCATGTCCGTTGTTGACGGCAGCCGCCGCGGGCCCGCCCGAACAGCGTTTGCGGGTTGGCCGCTATTCGAAACGGAGCGATTCGATCGGGTCGAGTTGCGCCGCCTTGCGGGCGGGATAGAAGCCGAAGAAGATGCCGGTCGCGGCGGCGAAGCCTACCGCGACGACCACCGCGTCCGCCGGCACCGAGGTGGGCCAGGCGAGGAACTGCGTCAGTCCTTCCGAGAGACTGAATCCGAGCCCGACCCCCACCAGGCCGCCGACCAGGCTCAGCACGATCGCCTCGACGAGGAACTGCAGCAGGACGTCGCGTCCCTTGGCCGTGGACGTCACGGCTGATCCAGGGCGTGGGGATCAACTCGTCCGGCAGTATCGAAGCGTCACCACCTCGTCCGGAAACCGAATGCCGTATGCCGAGCCTCTCGAACAGGCCATTCGGCACTGCGAGCTTGTGCAAGTA
>JAKZVK010000006.1:0-4248 GCA_047516085.1 Bryobacterales bacterium | reverse complement strand
ATAGCGGCGTCACTCATGCTATCTGAAGACCAGAGTGACTTCGTTGAGGATCGGCCACGCTCCGCCGTCGGGCGACTGAAAGATGGTGCGGTACTGCACCCAGCGGTCGGCCGAGGCCGGCGATAGCTCGGCGCCGGGGGCTTCGAAGTAGCTGTGGCCTCCGCCCGGCCCACGCCAAGGGGCGTCTTGAAGGGCCTCTCGTGAAGCGGCGAATCGAACCTGGAATCGCAGCTTCGCGCCATGCGCCTCCTCGGCACGCCAGTTCAACTTAGCCCGCATCCCGGCCGGTATTTCGGTCGCAGCGGAGACGTACTCTTCCTCGAGTTCTCGTGTGTAGAGATTCCCCGTGTCGATCGACTGCGAGAAGTGGGGACCGAAGGTCGGGAGCATCGTCCGCTGGTCCTTGCTGAAGCCATCCGGTCCATTCCAGTAGATCGCGCTATCGATGGAGTGATTCCCATCTCTCAAGTGATTGTGGATGATGATCTCGCGATAGCCGTCGCGGTTCAGGTCAACCGTCTGGATGCCCGCGGACGAGTCAGCGGGCAGCTCGGTTCGCCGTTGGTTGCTGAACGACGCGATGTCGTCGCCCCAATAGATGAACAGCGGTAGCGCGCGTGTGCTGTCGGACATGTAGTTCGAAAGCGCCAGGTCGAGATTGCCATCTTGGTTGAGGTCGGCGATGCCGCACTCGAGTGATTGATAGGCCTCTAGCTCGAACGCGGCTTGCTCGGACGGCGTACCGTCGGCCGTTCCCCAAAAAATACGGGTCTTCGCGTCGCGTGACTTCGTCTCGGGTTCGAAGGAACCGGAGATCACGAAGTCGAGCAGTCCGTCGCAGTTGAGGTCGGCCAGTTTGAGGCTCCCGGCGGATACGAAACGCGACCAACGGTTCTCTTGCGAGAAACCACTCGACGAGCCCCAGAAGATCGTCAGGGTTCCGAAGTAGTCGCCGGAGAAGGCTAGATCGAGGTAGCCGTCGCGATTGAGGTCTGCGATGGCGTTGCCCAAGCTGCGGTCCTCGTCGATGAGCAGCGTTTTGTTGCCGGTGGAGAATCCCGTAGCAGAACCCCACAACAGGGTTGCCGTCGAGCGTCCGTCGACGCTGCCGATGAAGACGAGGTCGAGATAGCCGTCTTGATTCAGATCCGCGGCGTTGCTGGTGTATGCCCCGCCGCCGAGGTCGATCTCCTCGCGGTCCGACTCGGCGAAGCCGTTCGCGCTTCCCCAGTAGACGTACGAACGCGGGATGTAGGAGTTCGAGAACACGATGTCGTTGAAACCGTCGTCGTTCAGGTCGGCCGCCGCGGTGCCGTAGGCGCCTCGCGTCGGCAGAGAGGTCATCGACGTTGTCGAATAGTGGTGATGCGGGTTGCCCCAGAAGATGTGCGATCCAACCTGTCCGCTGACCTTGCCACTGTATTGGTTCACGAACAGAATCTCGGTGACGCCGTCTTGGTTCAGATCGGCGAGGTTCACGCCGACCGCTCCGAAGCTTTGTAGCTCAGACCGCAGGTAGCCGGCGTACCCGGTCGCACTTCCCCAGTAAATGTAGGAGGGCACGTCGTACGTTTCGCCGTCGTTGGAGTTGGCGAACACCAGGTCCGGGAACGAATCATCATTGAGATCCGCCGAGGCGACAGCATTGGCGCCCAGCGTTGGAAGCTCGCTACGCCGGTCGGCGGAGAAACCGTCGTCCGAGCCCCAGTAGATGAACGAGTCGACAGCCGCCTTCTTACCGAGCGAGGTGTTGGCAATGACGATGTCTTGGTGGCCGTCGCCGTTGAGATCGGCGGCGAGAGCGGCAGCGGCGTCGTAGGAGGGCAGCGAAACCCCGGCGTCGGCGGCCGGACCGGTCTTGGAGCCGTGATACAGCCACACGGCTGAACTCGTCCCGGTGGACTGGTCCCCGACTTCGCCCGTCGCGATGGTTTGGTCGCCCGAGCCTCCCGTGATGAGCAGGTCATCGTAACCGTCGCCGTTGACGTCGAAGGAACCGATGCTGGTGGGGTCCGGCACGGGAATCGAGCGGCTCTTTTGCTCGCTGTAGGAGCCGTCGCCGCTGCCGAAAAAGATCGTGACCTCTCCGCCGTCCGCGCCGTCATTCGCGAAGGCAAGGTCCGGAAATTCGTCATCGTTCAGCTTGCCGACAGCAACATCGCGCGCGCCGGGCGTTCGAAGCTCGGATCGATTCTCGAGACGGAAGCCCGTTGCGTTGTTCCAGTAGATGTATGACACCGGCTCGACGTAAGGCGTGAACTTGTCCGAGCCCGGCTCGACCCCGCGGTTGGCAAACACCAACTCGGGATATCCGTCGGCGTTCAGATCGGCCGCCGCGACACCGCTCGCCCAGTTGGTCGGCAGCTCAGTCTTGATCGAGGCGGAGTAGCCGTCGGGCGAGCCCCAGTAAACATAGGCCGTGCGCAGGCCTGGGTAGTTGTGAATGAAGTTGCAGAAGACAATCTCCGGGTACCCGTCGCGGTTGAGGTCGGCGACCACGGACCGCCCGCCTCCGAAGGAAGGAAGACGAGTCAAGTGGTCCTGGTTGTCCATCAATTGGAACGCAACCTGCGCCAGCGGACGGTCTTGCCAAAGGTTTGGAAACAGCGACCGGTAGCCCTGTTGGGCGTCGCCCCAGTAGATGAAGGCGTCCACGGTTTCGAAGACGTCGTGATCGTTGCTGATCAGGATGTCCACGTGCCCGTCACGATTCAGGTCCCATTGGTTCACGACCTGAACGCGGCCGCTCTTCGACACATACAGATTCGCGCCTGAATTTCCGAGGGTACCTTGCGCGAAGTCTTCGTAGCTACTGTGTGAAACGACGGTCTCTGACTGTGCCTGGAGGCGCGGCGCGATCGGGTCTGCAACGCCAACAAGAATCAGAGTGACAAGAGAACAGGGTCCGGGCGAAGTCTTCATGCTGCCGATCCTCCTTACGTCGTCGCTGAGCAAGACGCCTCGATTGTAGCGGCGTCCTGTTGCTGGTGTGCACGAGGTCAACCGCGTGGTCGTATGCGGTAGCTCAACGCAGGCTAACGCCTGCGGCTCTGAGTGACGATTCGAGGCGGATGCGCTGGGCTTGAAGCCGGGGCCAAGCGGAGTGTTACGCCGTGCGAGTCGTCGCCAGACCTTGTGATAGAGTTCCTGGGAGGCAACAAACCCGATCATGACGCGTCGCAGAACTCCCTCATCATTTCGGCTCCTGATGCGCGGTGCAACCTGGTCCTGTTGCGCTGCCGTGCTCGCGGTTATCAGCGCGGTCAGCCCGATTCGAGCCGCAGCGCCGAGTAAGCCCAACATCGTCCTGATCGTTTCCGACGACCAAGGCTACGCCGACCTCGGCTGTTGCGGCCGGCCCGAGCTCAAGACCCCCAACCTCGACCGCCTCGCTTCCGAAGGCGTGCGCCTCACAAACTTCTACGTCACCTGGCCCGCGTGTACGCCCTCGCGCAGCAGCATCCTCACCGGACGCTACCCGCAACGCAACGGCCTTTACGACATGATCCGCACGAGGTCAACTGGGACCACCGCTTCACCGAAGCCGAGTACGCTGTCTCGCCCGAGATGGCCCTGGGCCTCGATCGCCGCGAGATCACCATCGCCGAGGTACTGCGCAAGGCCGGCTACGCCACCGGAGTCTTCGGCAAGTGGGACAGCGGCCGCGCCCGCCGCTTCCTGCCGCAACAACGCGGCTTCGACACCTTCTTCGGATTCTCGAACACCGGCATCGACTATTTCACACACGAACGGTACGGCATCCCGTCGATGTTTCGCGGCAACGAGCGCGTCAAGGTCGAGGGCTACGCCACCGACCTGTTCCGCCGCGAGGCGATCGAGTTCCTGCACCGCAATTACAAGCGGCCGTTCCTTCTCTATGTTCCGTTTAACGCTCCTCACGGCGCATCGAACCTCGAGCGCACCGGCGTGCAGGCGCCCGAGGAATACTGCCGCATGTACGGTGATCTGCCGCCCACCAAGAAGCAGATGTACATGGCCTGCGTCACCGCCATGGACGACGCCATCGGACGCATTCTCGATGAACTCGATAAGCTCGGCGTCGCCGACAACACGCTCGTCGTCTTCTTTAGTGACAACGGTGGCTCGGGCGTCGCCGACAACACGCCGCTGCGGGGACGCAAGGGCCAAATGTTCGAAGGCGGCGTGCGTGTGCCGTTCATCGCCCGCTGGCCCGGGCAGCTACCGGCGGGGGAAGTCAGCGATGCCTTTTTGAGTTCGCTCGAAGTC
>JAKZVK010000005.1:0-4502 GCA_047516085.1 Bryobacterales bacterium | reverse complement strand
AACGGCGTGAGGCCGTGCTCGCGTGTCACGTTCTGAACCGGATGACCGAGCTTGGCAGACCCGTCTCGTACCGCATCGGTAGGTGACGGGCTCGACGGTTTGAAGCGCGTAGGCCTGCCCGCATCCGCGCACCAACGCCCCAGTACGTGCTCAGTCCAGTTAGATTTTCTTTAAGTTAGGGCTGAATCGTAAGCAATAGGCCGACGTCTGTGGCCCTACTCGGCGTGAACAAGAGACCCTCGTCTTGGATTCTAACTGTGAAAGCAAAGTCTCCCGCCTGCAAGGGAACACCGGCTAACCGGCCCTCGGCAAACAGCGAGATTCCCGGTGGTAGTGTGCCCGTCACAAGAGACCAGCTGTCGCCGCCGTCGGCCTCGAGTTGAAAGTCATACGGCTCACCGACCCTGCCGTCGGGCAGCACCGGGGTCGTAAGGGTGACCACGGTTGCACATCCAGCCAAGATACCGCACGCCAGGACCAAGACGAGTAGGACAACGGGCCGAGGTGTCACTGAGTTCATCATTTACTAAAAGATCTCCAAGGCCGCTTTGGCCGGTCGCCGGACCGGCGGTGAGCAGCGCCCGGTGCATCGTCGACAGCAAAAGTGGCCTGAGCGCCTGCATCCCGTCTGTCAGGAAAACTCTTTAACTCTGGACGGTATGTGTCTATTAATTTAAATTCGAACTCTATTCTGACGTATCAGTGCTCCATTCCTGACGTAAGGCTAGGGTATACACCAACCCGACATATTTTTCAGGCCGGAGCCAGGTTGGCTGGGCCGAGTCGAGGTCACATCGTGGCTCACAATGACCCTGATGGAAACCTATTAAAAGATCTACGCCGACCCTTGGTCGAGCCGGTCCATGCCAGTCTCGTAGATCGCTCGGACCCGCGTTGTGGTGTCACGATAGCGCAACAGCAGGTCGCTTCCAGACAGTGGCTGACTCAACCGGCGTGCCAGTGGGTCGAGTGCGGCGGGGGTGATAGAGATGGTGCTCCCTCCGGTATCGGTATTGAGACGGAGCACGGTTTCCAGCTCGCGGAGAAATTCGTAGGCGTCACGAAGTGACGCCGCTTCGTCCGTATGCAGGACGTTCGTGTCTGGAAGTACGGCGAGCAGACGCCGCGTGCCGACAACCCGGAAGTCCTCGCGAGCCAGGCCCTCCCTGAGCTGCAGCACCTGCAGCAAGAAGTCAATGTCCGCCAGCCCGCCGCGACCACGTTTAAGATCAAGCCGATCGCCGCCAGCCTCGTTGGCGAGTTCCCGTTCGATACGGGCGCGGACATGCCGCGCATACGTCGGAATCTCGTGGCTCCACGACCCATAGACGAAGCAGGTGACAGCCTGCTGCACGTGCTCGGCGAGCGCTGGATCGCCGCCGATGAACCGGCTGCGGGTCCAGGCCATCCGTTCCCAGGTTTCCGCACGCGTGCGCAGGTAGCGTTCGAAGGCCGCGAGCGGTATCGCCAACGCTCCCATCCTGCCCTCGGGGCGCAGCCGTGTATCGATCTTGTATGCCGAGCCGGCCGCTGTCGGTCTAGAGAGCAGGTCGGAGACGGTCCGAACAAATTTCTGGTGCCGCTCGAAACGGCGAGCGTCGCTGGTCTCGCCCGCGTATACAAAGACCAGGTCGAGGTCGGAGTACACCGTCAGCTCACAGCCTCCGAGCTTACCGAGGCCGAACACGGTCCAACCGTCGTCAACGTCTGACGATCCCGCCGTCAGTGGAAGATAGCACGCCACCGCGCGCCCGGCTGCACGTACGGCGCAATCAGCGAGGAGCGACAGCTTTTCGTTCAGGAGATCGAGCCGCCGGGCCGTCAACCATTCAACCAGCACCTTGAACTCTTCGATGGCCTTGACGCGGCGGAACGGATCGACATGCGAGTCGAGGTCGGGACCCGTTGCGATGACCTCGTTGAACGCCTGCTCGACCGCGGCGCGGAACTCGCTCCGGTCGACCGCTGGGCGGACAAGCGAGTCGAGGAGCTCCGGGTAGGCGGCAAGCCGCGCAGTGTACAGGTCTCCGGCATCGAGAGCGGCGAAGAGCCGGTTTCGCAGCACGCGGTCCTCGAGCAACGTGCGGTAGAACGAGGCCGCCGCGCCGGTGTTGGCTACCACCCGTTCGAGGCGGCGCAGAACCGTCTCAGGCGCAGGTAACTGACTCTCGTTGCCCATGATCGTCGCCAACAGATTAGCCAGAAGGTTCCGTGTGGATGATCGGCCATGTCCAGGCGAGGCATTAAGCGCCTGCATGGCGTGGAGCACGCTGTCCGGATCCTGAACCCCGGCCGTCGCGAGACGCGCGCGCCCCTCAGCGTCGCTCATCTCGCCGGCGAGCAGACGAAACATTTCGCGGGCGCCGAGGCCAGCGTCGTCGGGGTCCTGCTCGAACAGGTTCGCGTAGACGGTGTGCACGTGGTCACGATGGTGGTTCAGCACGGTCATCAGCGCGTCAAGTTCGTCGAACCCGAGACGCCGCGCGAGCGCTCGGAGCCCGCGCTCGGAGCCGGAAATGCTGTGTGTTTGCTGGCCCTCGGCGGCCTGTAGTCCATGTTCGACATTACGGAGAAAAATGTACGCCTCCGTCAAGTCGCGCTGCACGGCTGGATCGATGAAGCCGTGCGATCCGAGCTGCTCCAGCGCGGTCAGCGTGTGCCCGGTCCGGAGCGACGGTTTGTCGCCGCCGTAGATCAACTGGAACACCTGCGCGAATAGCTCGATTTCGCGAATGCCACCGCGGCCTTCTTTCACATCCCGATCCAGGTTGCCGTGCCTGGCGTGCTCCCGGTCCGCCCGAGCTTTGTATCGCGTGAGCTCCTCGATGGCCGCGTGGTCGAGGTACTTTCGGTAGACGAACGGCTCGACCAGCTTCATGAACCGCTCACCGAGCGACCGGTCGCCCGCGATCGGCCGGGCCTTGAGAAGCGCGAATCGCTCGAATGTCTCGCCGAGGCTCTCGTAATAGTGCGCCAACTGCTGTAGCGAATAGACGAGGTTCCCGCCTTGGCCCATGGGCCGGAGGCGCATGTCGACGCGATAGAGATAGCTCTCCGCCGTGTGCTCGGTGAGTAGTTCCGTAAGGCGGCGCCCGAGCTTCTGGTAGCGCCAGTGGGCCGTCGCGGCCGCATCCTCCGCGACCTCGTAGACGTAGATGAGGTCGATGTCAGAGCTGTAGTTGAGTTCGGCGCCGCCAAGCTTGCCCAGGCCGATGACGGCGAACCGCACAGGCAGTGCGCCTCCCTCCGCCGTCTGTTCGGCGGTCGCCACGCGCAATACCACGTCGACCAGGGCGTCGGCCAAGTTCGATAACTGGGCGGTGGTCGTCGTCAATGTCTTCCGGTTCAGCATGCCGAAGAGATCGCTCGCGGTGACGCGCAGCATCTCCCGCCGCTGGAACCGCTTGAGGGCATTAATCTGGTTCTCCACACTCTGCGCGTTATCAAGCAGCCGGGCGATCTCCGCATCGTAGTCGGCGCGGTCCGGCGGAGGACCGTCCAACTTGCGCCGCAACCAGTGGAGGTACTCGGGGTTGCGGATCAGGATTTCGCTCAGAAAAGGTGATGTTCCGAGGATCTGTGTCAAAATCTCCAGCCCGCGCGGCTCCGCGTACAGATTGCCAATGAACAGGCCTTTCGGCGTGCGCGTGGCGACATAGCGGCAGAACCCGACCAGGGCCGCATCCGGGTCTGGTGTGGTGGCAACCGCATCGAGCAGCATGCCGGCAAGGTTGCCAAGGGCCACGCGGGTGGTCAGATCGTCGGCGAGCTGCTGGAGATGCTGGTCGGCGGCGGCGCTGTCACGCAGGCCGTAGCCTTCGAGGAAGCTCGCCGCGTCGGAGGACGTGAGGTCGGGCGAAAGGAAGATGTCGCGCGGCGTGAGGGGGTTCGGGTCGGGTGGCATGGCGTACAGCCGACGATGACGGGTACCAGGACCGTCGGCGTCCCAGCGTAGGATACCGCCTCTCCAGCCATCTGAGGAATGCTGTCTGCCACGGGCTGGCCGCGTCGCCGTGTCCTGCCACTGACGGCCGTTTCCATGCGCGCCATGCGCCCGGGCTTGCCGAGGCGCGGGAGCTCCGGTTTAAGCGGCCGCGAAACGCTCGACCGCGATCTGCACGGCGCGGTCGCGGGCCTGCCAGAGATTCTCTCGCAATCAAGTTTGTCAAAGAAAACTCTAAGGCGCTGGACGGTTCAGGAATTTGGCGAGCCAGAGGAAGGTGTCTGGTTGGCGTATACGCTAACCAGACACCGCCTCAGTATCGTGGCTCCAGCCTAAGATCATCCATGTGGGAATACTACTGGCCGCGCCGACGCGCGGCGCGCGAGAGGCGTAATGCTTGACCGGCTGATTCAAGTGGTTGAGTCTTAGATCCAATGGGCACTCCACCGGGCCGACTCCAACTCATCAGCAGTCAGACGCTCGGGGCGCACGTCCCCCGACGCCTCGTCGCCCTGCTCGACACGATCGCGCGCGCGGACCATATCAGCCGCGAGCACGT
>JAKZVK010000004.1:0-6252 GCA_047516085.1 Bryobacterales bacterium | reverse complement strand
GCCCACCGCGGCGGACACATTCAGTTGTTCACTGCCGCCTTTGACAACGTAGTAGGTCACACCACCGTTCCCTTGAAGGGACTCGGTGATAGTCTCTTGGGCGTATTTGACGCCCACTTGGGGGTCAGCATCCAGGTCAATGGTCGCCCAAGCCCCCGGCAGTGCAAACAGGGCGATAATTCCAATCCAAGCCAGTGTGGCCTTGGTGAAAGGTTTTCTACTTAGCATGCTTCACTCCCGTTTCTATTTTTTGAATAGAGTCCAAATAAATCCGGCGCCGTTCAGTCGGTTACCTTAGGATTCTCAACCCCTATACCAACGCCACAGCGCGAATTATCCATGATGCAGAGGAAATGGCAACCCTTATGAAAAAATTCTAGTGTTCGCGCGTTCCATTATGATGCTCTGCGCGCTGGCCACAACCGCTCGTCGCGACGAATGTCTGCCGTCCGGCTCGGGCGGTCGCAGCGATTGCGTTACTGCGAGAGTTCCGTGTGCAGTTCGAGCTGTTCCCGGATCCGCCGGGTGATCTCCCAACCCTCCTCGTGATCGGCAATCACGTAAGGGGTCACCATGACCACCAGCTCCGTGCGGTCTTCCTGAAAGGCGTCCGAACGAAACAGCCGACCGAACAGCGGCAGCCGGGACAGATAGGGCACACCGGACTGACCGGCACTCTGGTTGCCGGAGATCAGTCCTCCCATCAAGAGCGACCCTCCGTCCCTGAGCGTCAGGCTGGTGCTGATCCGCCGGTTCAGAATGGTTGGGGATCCTGGCAGATTCGTCGCGGCGGTCGGCCTTGCCTCGCTGAGCTGCTGGGAAATCTGCAGATCCACCAGACCGTTTGCCTGCACAATGGGCTTGATTTCAAGCTGCACCCCGGTCTTGCGGTAGGAGATGTCCTGGAGGATGTTGGTCGAGCCGCCTACTTGTCGCGCCTCATCCGAGATCTGAGTGATCACCGGGATCTCATTGCCCACCTCGATATTGGCCGTCTCGCCGCTCTTGACCAGCAGCCTGGGCCGGGATCGGATTACGACTTTGTCACTCTTGTAAAAGAGGTCCAGCAACGCCCTGGTCTCGCCGGAGCTGTCGAGCGCAAAGGACAGCCCCTGGGTGCCCACGTCCAATCCAGGGATCGTCCCGCCAGTTAGACCGAGGCTACCCAAAGCGCCCCTGACCAGGAATTCAAAACCTGTCTTCTCTTCGTCGGTCAGCGTGATCTCGGCAATCACCACCTCAATCAGCACCGAGGGCACGGACTTGTCCAGCTTCTCGATGACGCGCCGGATCTCGGCCCACGCCTTGCCCGTGCCGCGGAAGAGCAGCATGTTCCTGCTCTTATCGACGACAATCCTGTCACCAGCTTGAGCCTGCCCCGTCGATGGAGATCCTTCGTCGCTTGCCTGCGGCTCCGGGGTTAGAACCGCACCGAGCATTTGATTGAGCGTGTCAGTCAACTCCTCGGCCTGGGTATTTTGGACCTCGTAAGTAAACACCGCTTCTTCGATCGCGTTCTTCCGCCGCGCATCCAGGGTCTGCGCCCACGCCTTGACGTGCTCGAGTGTGCTCTGATCCGCCGCAAACACGATCAGCCTGTTCACACTCTCAAGGGCGAGGAGTATCAAACTGCCGCCGGCCCCGCCGCCGAGACTCGACCCGTATCCCTCGGCGCGGAGGACCGAGTTCAGCGCATCGGCCAGCTCCGGGGCTTCAAGGAAGACCGGCTCGATGAGCGTGCTGTACCGGCCTCGCAGCAGCGGTTGATCCAGCACCTCGACCATGGCGAGCGCTTGGGCGACCATGTCCATCCGACCCTTCAACAGCAGCGCGTTGCGGCTGGGGTCCTCAAGGATCTTCAGGTCCCGATCGTCGAAGGCGTCTTGCAGCACTCCCCTGACCTGCGGACCCCGGACAACCTTGAGCGGCACCAATTGAAAAATTATCCGGTGCGTGGCGGGAACCTCGGGCAGGCCCCGGCCGCTGATGAGCAGGGGGACGTCGCGCGAGGCTATCTCCCGGCTCGGGACAAAAGTGAGGATACCCTCTTCCACCTCCGTCAGGTCGACGCCGTATTCCCGCAGCACCCGGCGTACGGTGGCAAAGAGTTGCCGGGGCGACAGTGGCTCGGTCAACTTCAGAGTGACCAGATCGGTCTTGTCCCGTAAGTCCGGCGAGATGACGAAGGACATACCCAGCTCCTCGCCGAATACCTCGTTGATGAACGGCACCAGCGGCACTTCGTGAAAGCTGACGCGGACGGGATCGCCCTCCAGATCTTCGCCCAGGCGATCCGCGACACCTTCCGCCACGGTCCGCTGAATGACGACACCCGGCGTTCGGATCGTTCGCAACTTTTCACGGGGCTCCTCATGCGATGGCGGCGCGTCTTCCTCACTCGGTACGCTTGCGGGCAATGCCTTCGGCGGTCTGATCGGCTCCGGGAACGGCTCGACTTTCACACCCGCGCACGCGACCAGCAGCCATGGGATCAGCAGGAGCGCCATGCACAGGCGGAAGGCGTTCATCTCGATCCCGAAACCGCGGTGGCGCGGGTGGCATCCTCGGAACTCCCCGCTCCGCCCCCGGGACCGCCGGCACCCGGCGCTGGGTGATCCGTGCGAATGCGCGGGAACAACGTGAGCACATCCTCGGACAGGCCGTCACCCTTGAGAGTCAGGCTGTTGTCCGTTACGGACACCAGGATGCGCCCGTCCGGCAGCGTGTCGCCGGGCATCATTCGGACGATCTCGCCCTCCGGCAATGCCAACAACACCGCGCTTTGGTCCTGCGCGGCGATCAATCCGACATAGCCCATCTTCACGAGGGCCGGGTTGATGGCAGGCTCGTCCTGTCTGGCCGGCGCGGCGTGCTCGTTCAAGGAGACGCCCCAGCGCCGGCTTGCCATGAAAGCGTCGAGGTTCTCAGGTGCCACGTCGACCCTGTCCTCGGGAAGGATGGTTGATGGATCCCTCCTTGCGTCCCCTTCGGGCATGCGAACGGGCATCGCCAGCGCGACGAACGCCGTTACGCAGCAGGCCAACGGAACACCGCCCCATGGGCGCGGATTAAAGACTATCCCGCGCATCGAACGGCTCATGGAATGCGGCCGGGCGTGTGGTCGGGTGTCGATACGGGCGTGTTCATAATAAGTACGGGCGCTAGATCGATCCCAGGGCGGCGCGGGCCGTTCTCGCCCGCCAGCCGCAGGGCCCGGTGAGACGCCGGGGCGCCAAGGGTACCGCTCCGCACCGTCTTGCTCGGATCATACTCGTTGGCCCGAGGCAGCACCTCATTCCTCCTGCTCTGCTTCGATGCCGACGAAATAGGCCGACAGGATCAGTGCCACGTGCGAATCGCGCCGGCCCCGCCGGCGAAGATCCAAACGATCGACGATCAGCTTTTTCGGATACGTCGCCAAGGCGTGGAGAACCTGCGGCTCGAGCTCCGGCCGATAGCCGCCGTCCAGTCGGGCCTGCACACGCCAGACCTCCGGCAGTCCCGGCACAGGTTGGCTCCCCCCGGAACGGATGCGAGGCTTGCGCAGATCGAAACCGTCGATCACGCCGGTCAGCGCAGCTTGAAGCTTCGCCTGCGCAAGCCCCGCTGTCTCGGCCTGCCAGAACCTCGCCGTGAGTGCCCGATAGGTCTCCCGCTCGGCTTCGAGCAACTGCGGCCAGTCTTGCCGGTCGAGCAGGATCACCTCCGTCTTCATCATACGATCGGTCTCGGCGACGTATTCGTCATGGACGGCCGCCTTTCGATCGGACTGAACCAATAAGCAATAGAAAAGGGCGATGCCGAGCATCAGCCAGACACCCCACCTCAGCCGCGCATTGCCGGCGAATTCTGCCGCGAGGTGGGCAAGCCCTTGGCCCAGCGCGCTCACGTCCGCACTCTCAACGTGATCTCGATCCGGTTGTCGCCGGGGGCCGGTTCCGCCCTCACCCGCTCGAACAACGGCACCGCCTCAAGGGCGCGGACATAGGCGATCGGATCTGGATCCGGATCTTCGATGATCACTCTGAGCTCGGGTTGCTGGTAGCGCCACTCCCGGAATTGCGCCTCGGCGCTAGGGATCGCACGGTCCACGAGCCCCATGAGGCGGGCCTGCGAGGGTTCTCTCAGAAGATCCGAGAGCGCCCGGTTTGTTCGGCGCAGGCGCAACAGCTCGTTGCGGGCATCAAGCAGCGGACCGAGTTCGTCCTCCATGCGGGCGAGCTCGCTTGCGACCGCTTCCTTGAGGTGCCGGGTTTTCCAGAACCTGGCCTCCTGCCAGACCACGGCCAGCAGCAGCGCCAGGAGGCATGACGCGACGAGCACGCGTTCGTTGACTTCGAACCACTCGCCCGGCGTGAGCGAGCTCGACCAGGGTTCCGGAGCGATCTCGACACCCGGCGCCTCCGGTACGTTCTCATACGCTATCGCGTGCGCTTCGCCCGCCTGGCGGCCAACAAACCAATTCAACTGGCGCGCGTCCGGACGATCCGGAAACCAGAAGGCGTCCACGAGCACATCCGCCCGCCAGCGCTGCAGCTCGAAGCCTTCCCTGCAGGCCTGCAGGTGCACCCCGGCCGGTTTTTTCGTAAAGAACACCGTCTCCGGGAGGACTCGAACCCGTGCCGTCCGATCCGCGGCGGCCTCGACACGCCGCGCGTCGAGTGCTTCGCCGTCGACCGTGACCTTGTCTTCGTCCCAGAACCACACCATCGCGGCGCTACCGGACCACACGCAGTGATAGCCGGTCCGCTCGAACGGGCTCCAGACGGGCAGCTTGAGCTCCAACGCGGCGCGGCGCTTGCGCCGCGGAATGCCCGTGAAATCCTCGTGGCGGTACATGCACAGGCCTCGGCCCACGATCCAATGGGCGTGCAGGGACCTGACCGGCAGCCTGAGCGTGCCGTTATGGGTCTGGATAACGTTGGGCTTATTGGAGAAGAGCCGTCGCAGCTTCAAGAGGGGATCCACGCGGCGTTCTCGAACTATCATGGGCTGCAATTGATTCAGAGTACCGATAGTCCTTCCGCCAAGGCGCCGACTCGCCGAACGGGGTCAGCACGACGCCGGCGAGCGAACGCGAACCCGCACCCTCGTGCCAGACGGCGATCCTCAAGAAACGCGAGGGGCGCGTGCGCAGACCCATTGAATCGATCTCCAGCTGCCTCCCGCTCAACATGGCAATTTGACTCAGTCGCGATATCGGCTGTTTCCCTCGTTCCTCGATCACCCCTCGAATCGCCCGCTCGTCGAGGTCAAACAGGGCCTCTAAGGCCTCGGGCTTCATCGTGTTGAAATTGTAGCCGAACACCGGCGGCAGGGTGAGCAAGGGCCGCAGCCGGCGCCATTGAGCCGGTGTGATCAGTTCATCCACTCCGAGCACCTTCTTCAGTTCCAACGGACTCGCCATGATCCAGTTCAGCGGCGGCGGCTTTCCTCTCTGCTGGTAATCGTAGTGCTCCGCCCCGTTCAAGCTGAGGGTGTCATCCATATCGATGTAATCCTCGACTCGCGCCACGATCTGTGCCACATCGGGTGCAGCGATACCCGCGTGTTCGAGCA
Source organism: Bryobacterales bacterium (assembly GCA_047516085.1). Classification (GTDB taxonomy): domain Bacteria; phylum Acidobacteriota; class Terriglobia; order Bryobacterales; family UBA6623; genus JAKZVK01. The sequence continues at coordinate 693 of JAKZVK010000004.1, read as the reverse complement.
GCGCTGCAAACCAGGGCGTGCGCGGTGCGTTGACCGAGACCAGAGCGCCCTCATCCTGTATCGAGAACCGGGCCCCCCCGAGGCCGGCGTAGATGTCCCCCGTCATCCTCAACTCGCCGTCGCCACGGTCCGGCAAGCGCTCGTTCTCCCGCAGAGAGTCCGTGAATCGTTGCTCCTCCTCCAGGATCAGCCCAAGGTGGTTCATGCGTCCGGTCGCGAACAGATAGATCAGCGTGGTCTCGGTATCACGGCGCTCCAGCTCCACCGCCAGCGATCGTTTGGCCGCAATGACGTGCTCGAGATCGGACGTCACGACGCCGTCGATGTAGGCCGCCAACACCGCCAACGCCGCCAGCGCCCACAGGATCGTCACCAGGACAAAGCCCCCCGCGTCCCGGCGCGCGGCTTTCACAAGCCCTCCCGGTAGTTGGGAATGGGCTCGGGGAATAGATCGAGGGCCGCGAGCCACACGGTCAGGCCGTTCGTCGAGATCAGCCTGACCATGCGGGGGATGCGTTCCCGGGTGTCGCTCGCGACCGGCCAACGGTCGTGCCACTGTCTGGCCGAATCTGCGTACTGAAACGCAAGACGCCCGCCATTCGAGGTCAACACGGTCCACGCCGCGCCACCCTCCTCCGCATAAACGACGCGGGTCGGTTCGCCATCGTCCCCGATGGACCACCGAGCCCGGAC
>JAKZVK010000003.1:0-12602 GCA_047516085.1 Bryobacterales bacterium | reverse complement strand
AGATGGGTTTTGAAAAGCAACAACGGTATTCTCTTTCATGGCGTATCCTTCCTTGGCTTAGCTCAAGTGGTGACATCAACAATCACCAGGATACGCCGCCTTCATTTCAACGCCGTACACAAGATTCGGTTATAGCTCCCGTACGTCGAGAAACGGGCAGCGCACCTCCAATGAATGCGCCATACTCATTCTGTCAATTTTTATGTGTATATTATCGGTCAGATACGTTTCCAGGTCGGTCCAAAGCATTCGCTCAACAAGACCCAGCCCGGCGTAGTGACGTGCGACATCCAGCACGGGGTCTCGGCAATCATCCTCGGCGACAGCTTGGCGAAAGGATTCCGAGTACATCGATGACCGCGCGCCATCGTCGATCACAATGGGCATGAAATTTTCCGGGTTCTCTTCGAGGCGATCAACGAAACGGGCTAGAAGTTTCAGCTTTTTCGTGAAACTGTCGCCGTAATAGCCGGTACCTTCGGGCAAGGCCGCGATCCAGCGGAACGGCTGTCGAATGCGCAATGGTCCCGGCAGCCGGGCCCAGCGCGCCGCAAACCGACTGGCGACATGCCGATTGTATCCGGCGAGGACTTCGTCCGCGCCGTCGCCGGACAGCGCAACCGTGACCCCTTTACGAGCCATTTTGCAGAGATAGTAGGTTGGGATCGCCGAACTGTCGCCGAACGGTTCACCGAAGTGCCAAAGAATTTTGTCGATGTCGTTGACGTCAATGGTCTCTTGCATCTCGACGTGGTGGTCGGTTTGCAGGGCGCGGGCAACCTCGCTGGCTTGGCCACTCTCGTCAAAGGAACGGCTGCCGAAGCCGATGGAAAATGTCGAGACCGCCGAACCCGATCGATCGCTCATCAGCGCGGCGATTGCAGTCGAGTCCAACCCGCCACTGAGAAAGGCGCCAAGCGGCACGTCACTTATCATCCGCCCGCCGACAGCGCGTGCCAGATGCTCGTGAAATGCCTCCTGAAAGGCACCGTCCGACAGCCGGCGGTCCGGCTTGGGAACCGGCATGCGCCAATAGCGATGTGTGCTGATTTGGCCGCCTTCAAGCTTCAGGACATGTGCCGCCGGGAGTTTGCGGACCTCCCGATATATGGAAAGGGGGCTGGGCACATAGTTGTAGCGAAGGAATGCGTCCACCGCTTTTGGCGAGACGCTGAGGTGCAGGCCCGGGAATTGCGTGAGAGCCTGAAGTTCCGAAGCGAAAGCAAATTGCCGACCGTCGTAGTAGTAGTAGATCGGCTTCTTGCCCGTTCGATCCCTGGCCAACCAAAGTGTCCGACTCTGCAAATCGTAAATCACGAAGGCAAACATGCCATTAACGTCGTCGAGAAAATCGAGATTGCCCGCTTCTTCGAATAAGTGAACCAGGACTTCGGTATCACTGTTGGTGGAAAAGACATGTCCTCTTGCTTCGAGATCTTCGCGAAGCTCTAGATAGTTGTAGATTTTGCCGTTCAGAATGGTTCCGACGCTACCGGTCTCGTTGAAGATGGGCTGCCGCCCCGTGTTGAGGTCGATAATGCTCAGCCGTCTGTGAACCATGCCGAATGCATCGTGCACGAACACGCCGTCATCGTCGGGACCTCGATGGCGCATGGCGTCGCCGACACGACGCAGCAAACCCGCCTCCGGACGACGCCCATCAAGAAAATAGATACCCGCAATTCCGCACATTATTCGCCGCCAAGAACCTCGTGGTAGATCGACATGAGCTGGCGACCGTGCGCCAGCCAGGTAAGCCCGAGCGTCGTGATCTTTTCCGTTCCGCGGGCCGATAACTCCGCCGCCAAATCAGGCTGGTGCAGCAGCCTATTCAGGCAAGCGGCCAGACCGGCAACATCGCCAGGCTCGAACAAGAGCCCGTCTTCGCCATCCGAAATGAGCTCGGCGGTACCGTTGACGGCCGTCGCCACCACAGGTGTCCCGCTGGCCATCGCCTCCAACACGACATTGGGACGGCCTTCGCTGTAGCTGGGCAGGACCAGCATATCCGCCGCGGCCATCCAAAGATGCACCCGATCCTTCGAAACCCTACCCAGGAATTGAACCCGGTCGGCTAGCCCCTCGACGGAAGCCAGCGCCTTCAACACATCCAATTGCGGCCCTTCCCCCGCCGGATAAACGTCCACAGGACGGTCCGACATGGTGTCGTACGCCAGTGCCTGGAGCAGGATGTTCACACCCTTGCGCTCGATCAGACCACCAACATAGAGCGCGATCGCTTGGTCTTCCGGCAGTCCAAGTTCGCGCCGGCACGCTCCTTTATCGCGCGGGTGGAACTGGCCGATATCAACACCGTTGTATAGAGCGGCAAGCGGCTTTGGACATCCGATTTCGGACGCCAGCAGATCCCGGAATTCGTCGCTAACCGTGACGACATAACTCACCCGGTCAATGATGGCGCGGGTCAGCAGGCGTCCCATACGGGAGTTCCTTGCCGTGTTCAGATCCGCTCCGCGCACGGAAACGACGACCGGAATGCGCCGGAGCCAGCCGACAACGACCGCGACAGCAGCGGTCGGCACCCATTGGGCATGAATAATCTGCGCACGCCTGGACGCGCTCCAAAGCTTGAACAGTATCGCCATGAGAAGCAGCGGCAACTGTAAAGTCGCGAGTCGCGAGTTCCGTATTGTTTCGAACAGTCCCTCATGCTGGTAGGCGAGTCGTTGGAGCCTGGTTGGCCAGAAGTATTTGGCACGCTGAATTTCCAAGCCATCGATAAATTCCTTGGTGGCCAGACCGGGCGCGTGAGGTGCGACGACCACAACCGAAGTACTTTCGTCTGCAGAAAGCAGGCTCTTGGCCTGTTCATAGACGAACCGAGCGTAGTGATCCTCCGACGAACGGATGAATGAGGTCGTGACGAAACAAACTTTCATGCCGGCGACTTCCGGCCGCGTCGGCCTGCAGCAATCATGTCGGGATGCTGAGCGCTGGCGCCATTGTATACGGGCATGCCGATCGAAACCTTGGACATCCCACCGAGAGTCGGCGTGCCGGGGCCGGTTTGCAAGAGTTTCCTTGAAACCGAACTACGAGCAGGTCTTCCATCGCGTTGGAACGGCGGTGGAACCGTGAAAAACTCTGCTTTGAATGCGGAAATGTCTTAGGGCAGGCCCGTCGAACCGCTAGGCTTGTCCCGATACACCTGGGTTCATGCTCAATCGTCGCGAAGGCATCGATGAAACTCATCATCCAAATCCCGTGTTTCAACGAAGAGCACACATTGCCGCAGACGGTCGCCGACATTCCGCGGCAGATGACCGGTGTGCCGTCGGTGGAAATTTTGGTCATCGACGATGGTTCCGACGACAAAACCGTCGAGGTCGCCCGCGCCATCGGCGTCGACCATGTCGTGCGGCATAAATCCAACCGGGGCTTGGCGCGCACGTTCGAAACCGGCATCCGCGCCTGCCTGCGTCTTGGCGCCGACATCATCGTCAACACGGATGGCGACAATCAGTATTTCGGCGGCGATATTCCGAAGCTGATCGGACCGATCGTTGCCGGTGACGCGGATGTCGTGGTCGGTGACCGGGGCATCGGCGGCAATGCGAATTTCTCGACCGCCAAGCAAAAATTGCAGCTCTTGGGCAGCGGCGTGGTTCGGCGATTGTCGCGGGTCGATGTCCCCGATGCGGTCAGCGGTTTCCGCGCCTACTCGCGCGACGCGGCGATGCGGATAAATGTGGTCTCGAATTTCAGCTACACCATCGAAACCTTGATCCAGGCCGGGCACGATCGAACCGCCGTTACATCGGTGCCGATCAAAACCAATCCGAAGACCCGAGAATCGCGGCTGTTCACCAGCATCCCAAAATTCATCGAACGTTCGGTCACGACGATGTTGCGGATCTATACGATGTACCGGCCGATCCGGACATTTTTCTATATCGGCTTGGCGCTGATCGGCGTTGGGCTATTTCCGATACTACGGTTTCTCTATTTCTTCTCATCGATGGCGGCAGCGGTCACATTCAGTCCCTGGTGCTGGGCGGCGCCCTTCTGGTGATCGGCTTCATAACCTTGTTGATGGGGATCATCGCCGACCTGATCGGCTTTAACCGGCGACTGCTCGGGACCAACCTGGAGATTGTCCGCCGTATCGAACTGGACCGCGCCGCTCACTCGGGTGCGTCGGATACAGCCGGAGGGGATGAGGGCGAACGCCCTTGAAAAGACGCGTCTAGCGGGTCACTGCTCGAGCTGTTTCGAGTCGGATGACGCCGCCACACGAAGGACGCGGATCAGTGGACCACGGTCCGCATCGACCTCGGAAAACGTACGGACCGTCGGATAGCTGTCGAAAATGAGCTCGTATATCGCAAGCTCTTTGCCATAAATCGTTTTTTCGGCCCGGTATCGATCGACCCAGTTGCTGAGGAAGATGTAGTCGACACCCCCTGCTTCGATCAAATCGATGACTGCCTTGGGATCGTTCGACCGGGCGATGTTGCCGAGCGAACCGTAGAACCCGCTCGGCCGTCTCGATTTGCTCAAAGAAGACCAGGGGATTAGTCGATCGCCGCGGGCGATGAGTACCTGGTATTGCGTGGCGGCCAACGCGGGAGCATAGGTTTCCACGAGAACCGTCGCGCCTTGCGGCACATTCTTCTGCGCCCACTGGAGCGCTACCACGCGCGTATCGTTATCCGTCGCCCGGGCCCATGTTTCCTGAACGCCGCGCCAGCCAAGCGGTACGACCAAAAGCGCGACCGCCGCATAGCGCAGGGCCTTGGACCAAGAAATACGAACCGAAAGCCATCGATCGACACGATCGACCACCACCACGAGAGCAATCGCCACGAACGGAATCAAAGGCAATGCCCATCGTGCCCAAAACAGAGTTAGCGAGGCGATGAAGACGAGATAGCTCACGAAGAACAATGACACGACCCAGCCATGACGAACGAGACATACGCCGACGATTCCCAGGACACCCAACGCGGCCACCAAATACGTCAAGGCCTGCGGCAACACTTCAGTGAAGTAACTGAACATCGACGACAACAGGCCCGCGCCCGTGGCGCTGACGTGGCCCGTCCGCGCCTCTAACGTTACCGCCGTTAGCACGTCGGGAAAATTTATGAACAAGTAGGGGCCGACAACGAAAGCAGTCACGACACTTGCCACGCCCGCGGCGGTGAGCACTCGAAACTCCATTCGAGGTGTGAGACGCCCCTGTATTCTCAGCAGTACAGCAGAGGCAATGATCAACACCACCCCAACGAGACCGGGATATTTGCTGGTAACCGCCAACCCCAATGCGACACCGGCGCCGACGAAGAATGCCATTCGAGGCGCTTCGAGCGCTTTGACGACGAACAGTGCAATCAACAGGTTGAACAAAACCTGCACCATGTCCATTCGGATGATGCTCGAATAGTGGATCATCAATGGTGAAACAGCCAGCAGCGCGATTGCCGCTGTCGACCAAACAACCGAAGCGCCTAGTTCGCGGCAAATCTTGTAGACGACGATTAGACATGCCGTTCCGATTATCGCCGTAAACACGCGGCCAATTAAAAAATAGGCCGAGACGTCGACGTAAAAATCGGCGACGACATCGGAAAACCCATCGAATATTCCCGTGACGAGCCCGATACCAACATAGCCCCCATAGAGCAATGCCAAGACATCGATCAGTGTACTGGCCGGTGCGCCGTACCATTCCGGGTCCAGGCTTCCATTGGTCAGCATTCTGCCAGCCGCGCTTACAAAGAGAATCTCGTCCGGATCGAGTTGCTGAGGCAGGCCGTATGCAACACCTGCCAGTCGGAGGAGCAAAGCGAGACCGATTACGACCCAAGCGATAGCCGGTATCTGCGCCAGCCATCGTGTTAAAGACTGGTTCATGGAAGTTCCCGTGCGCCTAACGCGCCGGCGTGAACAGGAGGAAGTCCGACGCCAGGGCGCTGGGCAGCATGACGGGCACGAGCCAGACGGGTGGCGCGCCGGCCTCGATGCGATCGAGCAGTGTCGCGCCGTCGCCCGGCGCGGCCCGGTAGAGCGCCGCCTCGGCCGCCGCCGGGCAGATCATCACGAGGTCGATGCCGCGCACCGCAAGGATGCGTCGCGCCACGCGGTCGTCCGTCGCCCTGAAGAAATCGTAAGTATCCCGGAGCCCCTCGGCCGCGTGGTGGAAGCTCGTGCCGACGACCGCGTGCGGCGTGCGATACAGCAGCTCCGTGCCGAAGAAGGCGAAGCTCATAATACGGCGCGGATGGGAGCCGAACACGGTCGCGTCGGCGAGGTGATCGGACATAGCCCCCAACGGGCAGCGTCCAGCCTGACGTACCCCCCCTGACTTCGGCGACGCGATCGCAAGGACCATGGCGAGCACCACGAAACCGACAGCGAATCCGAAGGTCGTCATCGCGCGCAACACGGGGCGCTCCCCGAGTCTTCCAAGCAGGCGGAGAAGCAAGGCGGTATAGGGGATGACGGCGAGAAGTTCGACGTAGGTGGACCAGCGCACTTGGTACAGAGCGAGCGGCAGGAAGACGACGAGTGCGATGGCGATGCCGGTCCAGGCCCGCCATTCCGGGTTTTTGCGTCGCCACAGCGTAGCGGCCAGCACGGGCACGGCGACGAAGGCCGGCCCGACGAACAATGCAACGCGGACCAGCGAGCCCATAGCGTTTGCCGGATTGACGAGCGGCTGCACTTCCGAGGTGTTCTTGAAGATCGTCGTGGCGACGCCCGGATCGACGTCGGCGAACGGACCGGCGAGGAAGGCGGGAAACGCGATCCAGATCAACGACACCGCGGTGATTGCGCCGACGACCGCGATGACGCCGCGCGCGCGATAGCCGTCGCAAAAGGACGTGTGGCGGTCAATCAGGCTGACGGCCAGCCAGAAAACCGCCAACGTGCCGAACACCGGCAGATGGACGATCGACAGCCGGTCGTAGGCGACCACGCCGATGTCCGGCCATGGCCGTTCGGCAAGCAGGGCGAGTACCAGACCCCCGATCAGGGCCGTCGCGAAGATCAGGTTCTTGTCGGCGAAGGTCTCGCGCCAAAGGATCCAAGCGAGACCCAGGGCGGCAACGACGACGGCCACCGTCAGCATGCCTTCGACGCTGACCCAGAGGATCGCGGCCGAGACCAAGCCGGCGCCGACCGCAAGGACCGTATCGAAGCGGGTCGAGAGCAGTCGCGTCAGGTATCCGAGAATGACGACGAACAAGAAACCGATCAGGCTGTGATGGTCGGGTCGGCCCGCGGTGAAATAAGTCAGCACCGCCGGCAGAACGATGGCGAGGATGCCGAGATAGAAGAGCCCGCGCTCGTCGAACAGCGGCCGCGCGGCCCACATCAGAGCGATCAGGACGGCGACATGCAGCAGCGGACTGATGAGCGCTCCCCACCAGAACAGGCCCGCCTCGAACCCGATCATGGCTTCCAGCAGCACGGCGCCGGCGAGCAAAAGCACGTCGAACGGCCGTGTCCAGTGCTGATCGTCGCCCCACGGCACGTTGCTTCGCTCGGCGAAGCTGTCGTACCAGTCGCCCGATTCGTAGAGTGCCTCGACGCGCACCAGCCACATGTATCCGTCGGGGCCGGCGAGCGCGCCCTGACGCAGCAGTGCGTCGGCGGCGTGCACGGCGACCACGACCTGGATGGCGATCAGCAGCGCGATGGGGAACCCGAGGATGGCGTAACGGCGCATGAGGATCGGCTCGGTTGCCGTCAGGCGGGAATCAGGTGGGCGGGCGACCGGGGCAAGTTACGCGCTCTTTCGCCCCGGTTCAACGTCTGCGTCCGCCCCAACGGTACCGAATTGGTTTCGGCAGCGACCGCCATTCCTGCTATCATCCGGGGCGACCTGAAAGCTCGTCCGAGACATATCGGACCGTGTCTCGCGGCCGGATAAATCAAACGAAAATGTGGACATGGCATGAGTTTCGCGGCGACTGACGAAGAGGCGGCCGAGCCACGGCCCGCCGGGCGATCGCCGATCGCGGTGTTGTTGCCGTGCTACAACGAGGAGGCGGCAATCGAGGCCGTCGTATTGGGTTTCCGCGATGCCTTGCCCGATGCCGCGATCTTCGTCTTCGACAACGCGTCGACCGACGCGACCGCAAGCCGTGCGGCGGGTGCGGGGGCCTACGTGCGCCACGAGTCCCTGCGCGGAAAGGGCAACGTCGTGCGGCGGATGTTCGCCGATGTCGACGCCGACATCTACGTCATGGCCGACGGCGACGGGACCTACGATTCTAGCCATGCGCGCCGGCTCATCGATCGACTGGTCGGCGACGATCTCGATATGGTCGTCGGTGCCCGCGTTGCCGCGGATGGCGCCTACCGTCAGGGGCACGCCTGGGGCAACGTACTGTTCAACCGCTTCGTTTCGCTGATATTCAGCAGTGGCTTCACGGACATTTTTTCTGGTTATCGTGCGTTTTCCAGGCGTTTCGTTAAATCCTTTCCGGCGCTCTCCTCGGGCTTCGAGATCGAAACCGAACTCACGGTACACGCGCTGGAACTGCGCATGCCGGTTGCCGAAGTCGAGGTACCCTACGCCGAGCGGACCGCGGGGACCACCAGCAAGCTGCGCACCATACCCGATGGCATCAAAATCTTCTGGGAGAGCCTCATGCTGTTCAAGGAGGTCCGACCCTTCTGGTTTTTCAGTATCATCGCCGCGATCTTTTTCGCGGTCTCGCTTTGGCTTGGATACCCGCTCGTCGAGACCTGGCTGGATACCGGGCAGGTGCCCCGCTTCCCGACCGCCATATTGGCTACGGGAATCGCGGTGTTTGGCTCCCTTAGCCTGACCTGCGGCCTGATTCTCGATAGCGTCAGCCGGGGCCGGCGCGAAGCGAAACGCTTGCGCTACCTCGCCCATCCGCCGGTGTCGGCGGACAAACGTTAGAATGTCGGCCTTGTTTCGGGCCGATCCTTGGTATGAACCGGCGAACCGGACGGGCGGTCAGTAGCGGGCGACGCTCGGGTCGACCTCGATCGACCAGGCGTCGATGCCCCCGGCCACGCTGAAGGCATTCTCGAAGCCCTGATCGCGCAGCCAGAGCGCCACCTGGTAGCTTCGCATGCCGTGGTGGCACAAGACGACGACGGCGCCGTCGGGCGACAAGCGGTCGAGTGAGTCGGGCAGGGTGCTCATCGGAATGTCGATGCTGCCGGCGAGGCTGCCGATCGCCCGCTCCCAGTCGTCGCGAATGTCGAGCAGCTGGAACGCTGCACCCGATTTGCGCAGCGCATGGAACGCACCGACGGCAATTTCAGGATCGTCGCCCAGGTCGGCGAGTTCTGCGGGGAGTTCGCTCATCGTCGGCGACCTAGCCCACCGGGCTAATTATTGGCGAACAGTTCGCTCGGATCGTCGGTGATCCCGGCGATACTAGCGCGCAGCTTAGTAAGCGCCTGGGCCTCGATTTGCCGGATGCGCTCCTTGCTGACACCGAACACCGTGCCGAGCTCGGCGAGCGTGTTGGGCGTCTCGGTCAGGAACCGGCTGACGATGATCTTGCGCTCGCGCGGGCTGAGCCGGCGCAGCGCCTTCTTGATCCAGCCGGCGCGCTTGCGGCCGTCTGTGCGTTCGATGGCGATCGTTTCGGGCGATGCGGCGTCGTCGGTGAGAAAATCCTGAATTTCATCGGTGTCGTCGGAGCCGACCGTGGCATTGAGCGATTGGTCGGGGGACGAGAGATGCGCCTCCATGCGCTCGACAGCGGCGAGTGGCACGCCGAGCTCGTCGGCGATCGAGCGCCGGTTATCGTGCGTCATCGGCCCGGTGGAGTTGCTGGCGATGCGCGCGCGCATCCGGCGCAGGTTGAAGAACAGCTTCTTCTGCGCCGCCGTCGTGCCGATACGCACGATCGACGAGTTGCGCAAGATGTACTCCTGGATCGACGCGACGATCCACCAGCGGGCGTAGGTCGAGAAGCGCACTTCCCGCTCGGGGTCGAAGCGCATGGCGCCCTGCATCAACCCGACATTGCCTTCCTGCACGAGATCGCCCATCGGCAGGCCGTAGCCGCGGAAGCCCGCCGCGATACGGACCACGAACCGCGCATAAGCGAGCACCAGGTCCTGCATCGCGTCGGCATCGCCGTCCTCGCGCCAGCGGCGCGCCAGCTCGAACTCTTCGTCGCGTTCGAGGAACGGCGCGTCCATGGTGGCGGCGATGTATCGCCGGCTGCCGCTGTCGATCGCTTCGGGTCCGATATAGGACATGTTCCGCTCTGCGTGTTCCCAATTCCGCCCCAAACCATGGGTCTGAGGCCGGTGTATATTGATTTAGTATCGTCTCGCTATTAACCATACTGGCCCAAGCCTGGGCTTGCAAGTTTAATATCGAGTCACTATTATCATCGCATGACAGACGACACTGGTTGCCGCGGGTTCGGCGAGCTGATCGACCGAGTTGGCCGGGCGACGCGCGCAATCCAATTTTCTTGCGGGCTGAACCCCGCGCAATGGGAAGCCCTGCGGTACATTGCGCATGCCAACCGCTATTCGCGCAACCCGAGTGCCTTGGCGAATTTCCTGGGCGCGACCAAGGGCACCATCTCGCAAACGCTGATCGCGCTCGAAGTGAAAGGCCACCTGCGTCGCGTGCGCGGCGCGCCCGACCGGCGTGCGGTCAGGCTTGAATTGACTGCGTCGGGCGAGGCGTTGTTGACACGCGATCCACTGCTTTGTCTCGAACGCGCCGCCGGATCGCTGCCGGCCAAGCAACACGCGGTGCTGACCGGTGGCTTGAACCAATTGCTGCGCGAACTGCAGCTGCGCTGCGGATCGAGCAGCTTCGGCGTGTGCGAGGAGTGCCACCTGTTCGGCGCCGAAGACGCGGCCGACGATTTAAGCGGACCGCACCGCTGCGGGCTGACCGGTGAGCCTATCTGCGAAATCGAATCACAACAGATCTGCGTGAGTTTTCGGCTCGACGCGTGAGGCGGCGTGCGGGGCGACGATAAATCGATGGGCATGCCGGGGTGGCTGGCGACGGTCGCGCGGAAACCGTGACATCGGTGATAAGAAACGACGCCGAATGCCTTGACGGTTGCGGCCGACGGCCGGTTTCGCTATATTCATAGGTCGGCGCCGGATTTTTTTCACCGGCAGCTCTTAGCATGGTTGACAGCACGGTGACGGCGGGCATATAAGGCAGCCCTGACGTCGGCGGGCGACTTCAGCTAACGAGTGGCCCGGCGGCGTTGTTTGCTCTTTGAGACGTGAATCTGGAAGGGATGCGTGGGCGGCGGCGTAGGCCGTTCGCTCGCGCAAGGCGATACCGGCCGTCCCTGGCGACTTCGGTCGTCCAAGGGCGTGTTTGGTATTGCCAAGTTTTGTGCGTGCGGGGTCAATACGGGACCCGGCGTCAACCAACGGCATCTTCGGATGTCGGCGGCGCGCCGGTTCGCGAAGTTAACTTGAGAGTTTGATCCTGGCTCAGAACGAACGCTGGCGGCATGCCTAACACATGCAAGTCGAACGTGAAGCCGTCCTTCGGGATGGTGGAAAGTGGCGCACGGGTGAGTAACGCGTGGGAACCTGCCCAACGGTACGGAATAACCGCGGGAAACTGCGGCTAATACCGTATACGCCCCATGGGGGAAAGATTTATCGCCGATGGAGGGGCCCGCGTCGGATTAGGTTGTTGGTAGGGTAACGGCCTACCAAGCCGACGATCCGTAGTTGGTCTGAGAGGATGATCAGCCACACTGGGACTGAGACACGGCCCAGACTCCTACGGGAGGCAGCAGTGGGGAATATTGGACAATGGGCGAAAGCCTGATCCAGCAATGCCGCGTGAGTGAAGAAGGCCTTAGGGTTGTAAAGCTCTTTCACCGGGGAAGATCGTGACGGTACCCGGAGAAGAAGCCCCGGCGAACTCCGTGCCAGCAGCCGCGGTAATACGGAGGGGGCTAGCGTTGTTCGGAATTACTGGGCGTAAAGTGCGCGTAGGCGGCTTTTCAAGTTGGGCGTGAAAGCCCGGAGCTTAACTCCGGAATAGTGCTCAAAACTGGAAGGCTTGAGTCCGGGAGAGGGTAGTGGAATTCCCAGTGTAGAGGTGAAATTCGTAGATATTGGGAAGAACACCAGTGGCGAAGGCGGCTCACTGGACCGGTACTGACGCTGAGGTGCGAAAGCGTGGGGAGCAAACAGGATTAGATACCCTGGTAGTCCACGCCGTAAACGATGAGTGCTAGACGTCGGGTGGCTTGCCACGCGGTGTCGCCGCTAACGCATTAAGCACTCCGCCTGGGGAGTACGGCCGCAAGGTTAAAACTCAAAGGAATTGACGGGGGCCCGCACAAGCGGTGGAGCATGTGGTTCAATTCGACGCAACGCGAAGAACCTTACCAGCCCTTGACATGCAGGGTCGCGGAAACCGGAGACGGTTTCCTTCAGTTCGGCTGGACCCAGCACAGGTGCTGCATGGCTGTCGTCAGCTCGTGTCGTGAGATGTTGGGTTAAGTCCCGCAACGAGCGCAACCCTCATCTTCAGTTGCCAGCGGATTATGCCGGGCACTCTGAAGAAACTGCCGGTGACAAGCCGGAGGAAGGTGGGGATGACGTCAAGTCCTCATGGCCCTTATGGGCTGGGC
>JAKZVK010000002.1:0-4237 GCA_047516085.1 Bryobacterales bacterium | reverse complement strand
CCGCGCCTACGTCGAGGAGTTGTCTGCGGCGGTCGGCGCGAAGCACGGCTTCAAGTACGGCGAGGAGTTCAACTACCACGGCCGCGCTTGGGGCGAAGAGTCGCCTATCGCGCCGTGGGTGATGGAGCGTGCGAAACCAATCCCGTAGGGGCGGGCCCCTGCGCCCGCCCGCCGGCCGCTCGATCCCTCCCACCGGCGGCACGCTGACTCACTGCAAACCTAGGAGTTAGTCTATGTCCTCGATCAACCGCAGGAATTTCCTTGCAGCAAGCGCCACTTCAACCTTCGCGGGAGCCGGCGCGGCAGGCGCGGCCAAGACCTCGCTGAACCCTGAAGCGGACCGCCATGTTTACTTGACCGGCGACGGAGTCCCGCTCAAGCCTCTTGAGTGGGCGGCGCTTTTGCACCAAGTCGCCGCCGACAACGAGATTAAGCTCGATAGCTACTCCGTTGGCGGCCCCATCGACGAACTCGAAGCAAAGTTCGCTCAACTCCTTGGCAAGGAAGCGGCCATCTTCTTCGGGACGGGAACGCTGGCGAACCAGATCGCCGTGCGGCACATTGCCGAAACCGACACCAAAGTCATCGTCCCGCGCGAAAGCCACTACTACGCCGACTCGGTGAATTGCGGGCCGATCCTCAGTAATCTGGAATTGATCCCGATGGGGACGGGCCGGGCGACGTTCACCTTCGATGAGGTGAAAGAGGAAGTCGAGTGGAACGCCGGCCTGCGCGGCAACAAGCCCGTCGGCGCGATCATGATCGAGTCTCCAGTGCGGCGCAAAGATGGCGAGGTGTTTGACTTCGCCGAGATGAAGAAGATTTGTGCCTACGCGCGGGAGCAAGGCATTCGCACGCACCTCGACGGTGCCCGCATGTTCCTCGCGGCGCCATACTCAGGTGTTTCGGTCCGGGAATACGCCGACCAGTTCGACACGCTCTACGTGTCGCTTCACAAGTACTTCAACGGGGGCTGCGGGGCGGTGGTGGCCGGCCCGAAGAAGTACATCGAGCCGATGGTCGACACGCGGCGGATGTTCGGAGGCGCTCTTCCCAAAGCTTGGATGTATGCGTCCGTCGTGCTCCACTACATGGATGGTTTTGAGCAGCGCTACCGCTCCGCCGTCGACAACACCGAGAAACTCTGGAAGAAACTCGACCGGCATTCACGCTTCCGCGTCGAGCGCATCCCGAACGGCTCGAACATCGTGGCCCTGCACATGAAGGCCGACCCGAAGAAGGTAGGAGCCGCACTGGCGGAGCGGGGCGTCACCATCTCGACCGGGGGCAAGCCTTCGGGCGACGGCTGGCAACGTGTCTTGCTGCGCGTGAACGAGACCGCGAGTCGCCGTTCCCCCGAAGAAGTTGCGGCGCTCTTCAGCGAGGCGGTTGAAGCAGCGGGATAACGCCGATCACAGCCGCCATCGGCACGCGGGCGTGAGCCCACCCTGAGCCTGTTCCAGCCGCCCAGATCGCGCTGGATGATGCCCCCGCGCGTCGACCTGTGGGGTAGCTCGATCAACAACCGTGTTTGCTAGCAGTACCTCAGCGCAAGCTCACGCTTGCGGCTCTGCGTAGCAGTTTGGCGCCCCATCTCCAGATTGCGAGGCCCTGGCGATTCAAACTGGATACCGGGCCGACTTCCATGGGCCAACCGGGGGCTCAAGCCGGCCGAGCCCAATGAACTCGAGGCAGGTCAGAGACCTGAGGGGTCGTTGCTCCTCTGGATGGCGGCAGTGGTGCCGAGCGCCGCGGCCGCGCCCATGGCGGCCCAGAACCGCCAGCCGAATCGCCTGGTTGTTTTCTCGACGGTACGCGTCGTGACGTTGCTTTGCGCGATTGTTGCGCTGCCCCTGAGCGAGCCGCTTGTTGCGGTCACGTTGATGAAGAATTCTCCCGGCTCGGTGTTGGGCATCATACCGCCAGTCATCGCGCGACCGGTCTCGTCGCTGGTAACCGTGATGGTACGCGAGGCGCCGTAGAACGTCGCGCTGGGTCCCACTGCTGGAGTACGGAAGACGACCTTGGCCCCCGGCACCGGCTCGCCTTGACTATTCCGTACTTCAACGACCGGGTCGGTAGCTGCTCTTGTCTCCACGTCGTTGGTCGCCGCCTCACCTGACAGAACCAAAACCTGTAGACTCGCCTGCTGTCCCCAGCCGTGCTGCGGGAAGGCGAGCATCGACGCGAGGGCAACGGCTAACAGCGGGTATGCCTTTTGTCGCATGGGTTCTCCTTGGTTGTTGGGCCCGGGGTGATCAAGCCGGTCCCGCTCCAAAATGCATCAGGCGATAGGCGCGCAAGGTGGGTTACGTGTTGGCGCCGAAGTCGTGCCGCCCACTTCGCTGATCAGGCACAATATGACGAACCACGATGTGGAACCCATCACTATATCTTCGATTCGGCGATGAGCGCACTCGGCCCTGTCTCGATTTGATCCAGCGGATTGGGTTGGCCGAGCCGCGGCGGATCGTGGACTTGGGCTGCGGTCCCGGCAATGGCACCGCCGCCTTGCGTGCCCGTTGGCCCGAAGCCCAAATCACCGGCGTCGACAACTCCGCCGAGATGCTTGTGCAGGCACGGCGGAGCGGTGTGGGAGCCAATGGATCGAGGCCGACGTTGCCGGGTGGCAGCCAACCCAGCCCGCAGACTTGATTTTCTCGAACGCGGCCTTCCAGTGGGTACCGAACCAGCGGGTCCTTCTGCCGCGCCTGCTCGGGCACTTGCAGCCATCGGGAGTCCTCGCGATACAGATCCCGTACCACCTGCAAAGCCCGGCACACATCGCGATTGAAGAACTCTGTGGCGAGCCGCCCTGGCGGATCTGGCTCCACACGCCGCCCCAGCCGTTCGAGATCCTCGAGCCGGACGAGTACTACCGTTTGCTGGCGCCGCTGAGTGCGAAGCTGGAGCTTTGGCAAACAACGTACTGGCACATCCTCGAACGGCCCGCCTCGATCGTCGAGTGGATGCGAGGCACCGGACTGCGCCCCTACTTGGAACGGCTACCGGCTGAGGAGCAAGAGACGTTCCTCGCCGCCTACCAAGCGAAAATGGAGCAAGCCTTCCCGGCACAACCCGACGGCCGCGCGCTGTTCCCGTTTCCGCGATTGTTCCTGTTGACAACGGCATAGACGCGCTGCCGCGAGGGACCGTGCCGGCTAGCGGGCTTCCCCGGAGGGTTCCGCTACCTGGCGAATCTCGCTCACACTGCCATCGACATCGGCCAGCCGCAAGATCAACTCCTGGCGCAGGTCCAGCTCGTGCTTGGGGATTTCAAACCGTGCGGCCACCATCGCAAAGACGGACTCCCCCGGTTGAATGCGCACGCGGTTCAGCAAGGGCTCATTGTCGATGCCTCCCAGGCCGGGGAAGTATTGGAAGAGCCCCTTGAGGTCAGGAGCGCTGATAATCATGCCTTGGACGCGAATCCCTTTCGGGTCCAGAACCGTGATGGAGCGCTCGCCGATCATCATCTGGATGTCAGACGGGTTCACCGCCTCGATGTCGACGATGGCCACGGAACTCTGCTGGTCCATGCCGAGCGTGCGGACTTTCGTGATCTTGCCCTCGATCTGCGCCGTTTTCCAATCGCTGATTCGCAGCGCGCCCCAGACGAGTACGCAGGCGCCGACAAGACCCGCCAAGACGAATTGATACGCTTTCATGTCAGTCTATAGACGCCCGGGAACTCGCCATGGTGTCGCCGAACTTACTCTCTGCCCCCAAAGCCTCACCACGCATGAAAGGCCGGGTGGCCGGGCTTCACCGCGACGAACGTCCCGCGGCACGTCGCGCACACGTCTCCGGCGGATGAGAGCTCGGCTTCGATCACCGCGCGCCGGTCCGTCGATTCAATCACCCGCGCTACGAGATGCACCGGACCGCCGCTGGGCGTTGGCCGCAACAACTTTACCGCATACTCAGCCGTCACCGTGCAGGGCGGCTTCCCGGGATTATTCCCTGCGCCGCCGCGGGTCATCAGGTGCCAGGCCGCCGTCCAATTGGAGTGGCAATCGAGCAGGGATCCGATGATCCCCCCGTTGAGCATGCCCGGGAACGCCTCGTGCATGGGCTTCGGCATCCAGTCGGCATAGACCTCGTCACCCTGCACGACACTCTTGATCCGTAGCCCTTCCCGATTCGCCGGCCCGCAACCGAAGCAGATGCTGTTGTGAGCATATCGATCTTGTAGCGCTTGCGACTCCATCTCTATTGAACCTACGGCGTCTGGAAC
>JAKZVK010000001.1:0-4506 GCA_047516085.1 Bryobacterales bacterium | reverse complement strand
TGCGCCATCGACAAGGAACTGTTCGCGGCGAAGATTGCAGAAGCACAGACATTTGCGGCCGACCGGGGCGACCAGTGGATCACCGTCGACGCGCGTGAGATTCGCCACGACGAGGCGGAAATGTTCGCGCTGACCGCCGTCCCGAGCCGCGCACCGGTTATCACCGACGAGACGGTCATGAACGGAAGGCATTCTGAGGCCGTAGTTTGCTTCGAACTTGGCCACGCCACCGACTATTTTTCGGAACGATGACGCGACCAGCACCCCTTCTGTTCTCGCAGCTTCAAGATCAGTCTTGGCTTCGCGCCAGTCGTGCTGGACGCAGCGAGCCACCGCGCGGAAAAAGTGCCCATCTCCAATTCCGGGAGGGCCGTGATAGGCCCCCATCCGCATGATGGAGATTGCCTTGTCGTAATC
This sequence comes from Bryobacterales bacterium, assembly GCA_047516085.1. Taxonomy (GTDB): domain Bacteria; phylum Acidobacteriota; class Terriglobia; order Bryobacterales; family UBA6623; genus JAKZVK01. The sequence goes on along the minus strand of JAKZVK010000001.1, from coordinate 4,089 downwards.
CTGAATGGCCTCGCCTAGCAGCCAGTGGTGAAAGTCCGGCGCGGCACCGAGACTCGTCGTGATCGACGCCGCGCTCGGCCAGTACGCCGCCAGCCTCGGATGCCGCCAGACAGCGCACCAGCCCATTTTGAAGGTATAATCGGCCAGTTTTCAGGCGCCCATGTCCATGCCAATAGCTGCCAGACAGGGCGTCGACGTCTCGATCCGCTCGGTCTCTGTCACGGGTCTCGGGCGTCTGTCCGTCATCGCTCGCGCCGGTCCGTGGGTGCGGGTGGTTTCCGATGATCCAGACGAGTGCGTGGAGCACCGCGTGTGAAGAACTGGCGGCAGGCGCTCGACATCGGCTGTCTCAGCGCGCTGGCGCTTGCGTATCCGCTCTTCGACGTTCTGTCGCAGAGCCCAGAGTTCTTCGTTGCTCGGAACAACACAATCGGCCACGTCGTGTCCCTCGCCTGCATCGTCTGCGTTGTCGTCCCTGCGTTGCTGTTCGGCGTGGCGCGTGTCGTGGCGAGAATCCGCACCGGCGCGGGTACCCTGGTTCACGACGCCATTCTTGCAGTCCTGGTCATCGCCATGGTCATGACCTGGCTGAATCGCGTCGATGGCCTCGCCGCGTGGCCAGCTGTTCTGCTGGCCGTCGCGGCCGGCCTCGTGTTCGCGGTCGGACACCGTCGAGCGATCGCCGTTCAGCTGTTCGTCACGGCCCTCAGCCCAGCGATCATCGTCGTGCCGTTATGGTTCCTGCTCAATGACGATGTCCGTGACGCGCTCGTCCCGCCCGCCGACAGCTTCGCCACGGTGGAGTTCGGCGAGGCGCCTCCCGTTGTCCTCGTCGTCTTCGACGAGTTTCCGCTGAACAGCCTGCTCGACGCGAATGACGAGATCGACGCCGGCCGCTATCCGCATTTTTCGGCCCTCGCCGCGCACAGCTATTGGTTTCGAAATACGACAACCGTATCCTCGGAGACGACGTGGGCCGTTCCGGCCCTCGTCTCCGGCATCTTCCCGCTCGAGCGAAGCGCCGTGCCGGCGCGCCGCTATTATCCGAACAATCTCTTCACGGTGTTGAGTGAACGGTATGAGATGACGGTGTTTGGCCGTTTTCTCCAGCTGTGTCCCGCAGCCACGTGTGCGCACGACCTGGCCGTGCCCGAAGAGACGGTTGCCAGGCTGGTCGCAGATTCAACAGTCGTCTTGGCGCACATCCTCCTCCCCGAGCCGTTGACGCGGTACCTACCGACGATCGTCGGCGACTGGCAAGGGTTTGCGCAAACGCGCCGGTTGCGTGAGTTCGGCGGCAACGTCGAGCCGAACCGGCGGGATGCGGAGTTCGAACGGTTTCTCGCGGCGATCGAGAAGGGCAGAGACGCTCACCTGTACTTCCTCCATACCCTGCTGCCACACATGCCGTTCGAGTATGTGCCGTCAGGCCGTCGCTATCGAGCGCCGGACTATCAGGGTCGGCAGGTCGAGGGGAAGCGGCTCTTTGAAGCCGCTGACCGTGGATTCGTTGACGCGCTGTATCAGCGACATCTGCTCCAGGTGGGTTTTGTCGACCGCCTCATCGGACGGCTCATGGACCGTCTCCGGGAACAAGAGGTGTACGATGACGCGCTGCTTATCGTCACGTCTGACCACGGTGCCAGCTTCCTTCAGGGGTTTCCCAGGCGCGCCCTGACCTATGACAATGCCTCTGATATTGCGTTGGTGCCACTCTTTGTCAAGCTCCCGCGGCAGCAAGCTGGCGTTGTCAGCGATAGGAACGCGCAGACGATCGATATTCTGCCGACGATCGCCGATGTCTTGTCGATTGAGCTGCCGTTCGGCGTTGACGGCCAATCACTGTTGAGTGCCGCTGGTCCAGGCCTGGTTGGCAAGACCTTCGTCCGGCGGAGCCTGAGCAAAGTCACGGTTGAGACGCTCGGTGATGTCAGATCGGCCAGTCACGCGAGCTTACAGCGCAAATTCTCGACATTCGGCACGCACTCCAACATGCGTCTCTACGGTGTCGGTCCGTCGGCCAGATTGTTAGGGACGGATGTATCCGCATCGGCGGTGACTCGTCTGAGCGATGTGACGCTCGCCTCCAGTAACTTTCGGACCCTTGGCGAGGTTGTCCGCTCAGAACCGGAACTGCCGCTGTACGTCACCGGCGTGCTCGACACCGGTCAAGACGAGCCGGTCCAGCTCGCCATTGCGCTCAACGGCGTGATTGTGGCAACGACCGAATCCTACCGGCAGGACGGTGCATGGGCATTTGCAGCGATGCTGGCGGAAGACGCGCTGCGCGACGGCCCGAATGATGTGAGACTCTTTACCATCGAGCAACGTAGGAGCCGTACCGTACTGAGACCGGTCGCCTCCCTCCGATGACCGACACGCAGGCCCTCACTCGCGGGCGTGGGCCGGAACCGAACGGACGACCGACATGAAGGCGGCGTGTAATATGCGGAGACCCAGGGTGCACAGACTCGTGAACCCCCCGCGCCGAGGAGCCGCGCTGGGCGTGCTGCTCGTCGCGGTCGCGTGTTCTGGCCCAGGTTCGATTGAACCTGTCGCCGTGCCCTCGTTCGAGGTCAATACGACGCATGTGCCGATAGGCAGTCCCTTCGAGATCACATTGACCTTTTCCGTTTTGCCGAATGCCGTCTTCGACGAGGATTATCGAGTTTTCCTGCATTTTCGGAATGACGACGGCGAGTTGATGTGGACAGCAGACCATTACCCTCCGAGACCGACCACCGAGTGGAAGCCAGGCAGCACGATCGAGTATACGCGAACGATCCTGGTGCCGTTGTCTCCGTATCTTGGAGATGCCGACGTCTACATCGGGCTGTACTCGATGCAAGACGGGACGCGGCTGCCGCTTGATGGCGAGCACGTTGGCCAGCTGGCCTATCGGGTTGGCAAAATCCGCCTACTGCCACAGGCAGAGAACATCCGGCTCTCGTACACCTCGGGGTGGCATCTCCTGGAGTACGATTCGGCCGGCGTGCAGTGGCGTTGGTCAGAGCAGGTCGGCGTCATCTTGTTCAACAATCCGCGGAGGGACTTGCGGCTGTACCTGAGCCTGGAGGGCGAAGCGGCGTGGGACGACGAGCCACGAACGCTGAGGGTCTCGGTCGGCGACCGACTCGCCGACCGCTTCGAGATCGTGTCTGGTAGCGTGGTGCGAGAGATTCCGCTCGGCGCGTCGATCCTTGGGGACACGAACGAGGTCGAGTTGCGGCTCGAGGTCGACCGCACCTTCGTGCCCGCGGAGCTGCCACACTCGGACAACCCGGACACTCGGACGCTTGGCGTGCGGGTGCGCGGGGCGTACTTGACAGGCGTGACGAGAGAGTGAAATGGGCAGTCTTCGTGTTGGCTTCGGGCGCGAAACGCGCGACGCCCAAGCCAGAGCCGATGCGGGGTGATGCATCACCTGGATGTGGATGCGGGTATCGCTCTGCGTCCCAGCTTCACGCGTGTTCGCCGTCCCCACGTCGTTCCCCCACGACGAACAGGTGCTCGTACCACACGGATGGGCGCAGTTCTTGAAGGTAGGTAAAGCGCCGCGCAAGGGGTTGAATGTTTCGCACGTCGGCGTGCGGTGGCCCGTTTCATCGCAGTTGAAGACGGGCTGCTGCCGTAAGGCCTGTTCGAGTTCCTGACAGAGAGCCGCGGTCACGCCAGCACCAGTCAGCGGGCTAACCATCGGCTTCGCCCGCTCGTAACAACTGGCACAGCCGCAGGGGGCAGGTCAATGCCACTGGCGGGGACGATCGCGGTCTGAGCCGGGATTTCCATTTTGCACACCGGATCAGGGCCTTTATACACCAACACGCCTCTCCGCACGCCAGATTTCTTCAGCGCACGTTATTCCGCTCCCAACTCCCGTCAGCTGGGGCCGCGCTCGACGGGAAACCGACTGGAGCCCCTGCTTTCAGGGTATTTCTCAGGCACCGGTGTTGACGGTCACGCGAAAGTGAAGAAGTCTGGACGCATGTCGTAGCGTCGGTACAGCCTCTGGGTTCTTCAGGGGTGTGATCAACAAGAAGCTGACGGGCTGTGGGCGCTTGTGCGAAACCGCCCTCCGGGCGGTTTTGC